>JBIPOH010000094.1:0-10370 GCA_044379435.1 Novosphingobium sp. | reverse complement strand
GGGGCTCATGGAACGCCTCGGCATGGTCCGTTTTCCGGATGAGGATTTCGACCATCCTGAGGTTGTCGAGGGTGACCCGCTCCGTCCGCATATTCTTTACCGTATCCAGCGGCCTCGGTCTTAGGTCTCGGGTCTCTAAGGGGAAAACGACGTGCATCCCGATGTTACGATTGCTGCTGTTCATGGCAAAGCACCGCGTATCCACCCCAGTGCTTTCATCGCGCCGGGCTGCCGCATCATCGGTGATGTCGAGATCGGGCCTGATGCCTCGGTGTGGTATAACTGTGTGCTCCGCGGTGACGTGAACCGCATCGTCATCGGTGCTCGCAGCAATATACAGGATGGCACGGTGATCCATTGCGACAGTCCCGATCCGCGTCATCCGCAGGGCTTTCCCACCCTGATCGGCGAAGATGTCCTAGTCGGTCACATGGTCATGCTTCACGGGTGCAGGCTTGAAGACCGCGCTTTTGTCGGTCTGGGCGCGATCGTGATGAACGGCGCTGTGATCGAGGGCGATGGCATGCTGGCTGCGGGTGCACTTCTTACCCCGGGCAAGCGCATCGCTTCGCGCCAACTCTGGGGAGGGCGTCCTGCCGCCTACATGCGCGATCTGACTGATACTGCCCTGGCCGAGATGCAGCTGGGCGTCGCGCACTATGTTGCCAATGCACGCATTCATCGTGAGGCTCTTGCCGCCGATGGCGCGCCATAAATCGGCCCTTCCATCGGCGGCGAATTTGCGCTTGCTCGCCGATGCAGATGGAGGGCTGCTGGTGCGGGTCACGCCCGGCGCTCGCACTGAAGGGATCGACCTTTCCACGGGAAAGGTACTGGTGAAGGTGAGGTCGAAGCCGGAAAGCGGCAAGGCAACGGCCGCCGTAATCGATATGCTCGGGCAGGCGCTGGGCGTTCCACCTTCCCGGATCATCTTGTTGCGCGGCGCAACTTCGCGCGAGAAGCTGTTCAGGCTTCCGCCGGAAGCTTAACCGCCAGCAGGGCCATCGTGGCCGCACAAGCCGTTGCGATCCATAGGCAGCCATTCGGAAGTTTATGCTGCAGGAATGCGCCAAGAACTGCGCCGCAAAGCAGCGCTGCCCACAAAGCGCCCCACACTGCCCAACCCGGTTCGGCTTTGCCTGTTAGCCACAGTGCACATCCTTGGCCGAGACGGACGAGAGCGCCAGTCATGTAGGTGAGGCCTACTGCCACTTCACCGCCGCGCTGGAAGGTGTTGTTGAGCGCGCCCATGGCCAGCGCGAGGGCCAGAACCATGGCATGCTCTGCCGCAAATGCACGCGCGGCAGCACTTACGAGCAAGAGTGCCGAGACAAGCGCAAGCACGGCAGGTTTTCGCTGGCTGCCTGCTCGCATTGCAATCAGTGCGCCGCCGACAACCCCGGCAAGAAAACCCAGGATTAAGCCAGCAGGGACTAAGGCGTCTGCTGGGTGGATACCAAGTGCCACCCCAAGGCGGGTGGAGTTTCCCGACATGAAGGATACAAAGTAACCACCCGCGGAGATAAACCCGACTGCATCGACAAAGCCGCCCAGCCCCGCGAGGGCAAGCGCCAGATAGCGGCGGGGGCGATCAAACCGGATCATGGCTACGTATGTAGACCATTGGTCCGGCAGGGCAATTCAACCCTTGGCCATGCCTAGAGCCATACGTTCCAGCACGCCAGCCAAGGCATCGGCGATTTCCCTGTCTGCCGGAGCCACTTCGGCAATTGCCCGGCGCATCGCGTCGGCCCACTGCGCTGCGGTTTCGCGGCCTATGGCAAACGGCCCGTGCAGACTGACCATGCATTTGCCTGGATTCGCTTCCCACCAGTCCCGTGGCCCTCCGCTCCAGCCGGCCAGAAACTGCGCAAGTGACTCACGCATCGGCGCAAGGTCCGGTGCATGCATGGCTCTTAGCCCCACATAGGCTGGGTCGGTTTCCATGAGGTCATAGAAGCGATTCGTTATCTGGCGGAGCACATCAATTCCGCCGATGCGGGCGTAGGGGCTGGTGGGTGCGGTAGCGGTGGTCGTAGCCAAGGGACAGGCACTCCAAGGGGGCATAGCGGCAAATCGGACATTGCCAGCCTATCCGTCTATCCGCCTTGACCGGGATCAAGTTACCAAAGCGCGCAGTGCCTCCAGCCGATCAGCTTCATGGGCCGGCTTGTCATCCCGGATGCGGTTAATGCGAGGAAACCGCATGGCGACACCGGATTTGTGCCGTTTGCTAGCATGCACCGAATCGAAGGCTACTTCGAACACGAGGCTCTTGTCTGTCTCGCGCACCGGACCGAACTTGGCGACCGTGTGCTGCCGCACATGCCGGTCGAGCCACTTCAATTCCGCGTCGGTGAAACCGAAATAGGCCTTCCCAACGGGCAGGAGTTCTGCCCCCGCATCGGGATCCCCGTCCCAGCAGCCGAAGGTGAAATCGGAGTAGAACGAGGAGCGTTTGCCCGAGCCGCGCTGCGCATACATTAGCACGCAATCAATCAGCAGCGGCTCGCGCTTCCACTTGTACCACAGCCCGGAGCGCCGCCCCGCGACATAGGGCGAGGTTCGATGCTTGAGCATCACACCCTCGATTGCGGCATCGCGTGCGCCCGAGCGGATTTCGGCGAGGGCTTCCATGTCAGCGGCGGCGATTGTCTCTGAAAGATCGAATCGATCTGGATCCAGCCGCGGCAGCAGCGCTTCAAGCCGGGCACGGCGGGCGGTCCACGGCTGCTCCCGCAAGTCCTCGCCGTCGTCGATCAGCACATCGTACAGTCGAACAAACGCAGGAGCTTCGGTCAGCAGCGCCTTCGAAACAGCTTTTCGACCCAGCCTTTGCTGCAGAGCGTTGAAGCTGGCAGCACCGCCTGCCTCGCCGCCCTGCTGGTTGCCGCGTACCAGCAATTCGCCATCGAGCACGGCTGGGAAGGGCAGTGCGCTCGCGATCTCGGGGAAGCTTGCCGAGATGTCTTCCCCCCCGCGCGAATAGACGCGGGTCTCGCCGTTCACATGGACAAGCTGCACACGGATACCGTCCCATTTCCACTCCGCCGCATAGTCGGTCAGGCTGATGACTTCGTTTTCAAGCGGATGCGCGAGCATGAACGGCCGGAACAGCGGCAGAAGATCGGTGCGCGGCGGCGGGGCTTCACCGGTGGCCCACTGGAACAGAGGTGAATAGGGCGGACTCTGGCCGTGCCAGTACTCCTCAACTTCATCGACAGATACCGAGAAGGCCTGCGCGAAAGCCACCTTTGCCAGTCGTGCTGAAATGCCGATCCGTAGCGCGCCGGTTGCGAACTTGATCAGGGCATAGCGGCCAGCCGTGTCGAGCCGGTCCAGCAGACTGGCCAGCAATGCGGGCGCGCTCGCGCGGCCGGTGGTGCTGAGCGCAGTGACAATTTCGCCAAGGCTTGGCGCAGGGCCTTCCGTAACAGGCTCAGGCCACAGCAAACTTGCCGTTTCGGCGGTGTCGCCTACGAAATCGCGCGAGAGTGCCCACAGCACCGGGTCAACCCGCTCTGCCATCAGTCCGCGCACCGTGCCTGCCTTCACGGCGGGAAAGTCTACCGCGCCGGTCAGCGCTGCCAGTGCCCAGCCGCGATCAGGATCAGGCACCTCGCGCAGGTAGTCGGCGATCAGGGCCAGCTTCCCGTTTCGCGACGGGGTGAGCAGCAAGCCATCGAGAAGCGCGGCAAAACGCTGCATCAGATTGGCCTGCCTTGGCCGTGCTCAATCATCTTCGTCCTCATAGCCGGTCAGCGCCAGAGCCTGCGCGCGGCGCTGATGGAGCTCACACCAACGCAGCAGCGCTTCCTCGCGGCCATGGGTGATCCAGGTCTCGGCAGGATTCACTTCTGCAATGGTCGTGGTGAGTTCATCCCAGTCTGCGTGGTCCGAAATGACCAGCGGCAGTTCCACCCCGCGCTGGCGGGCGCGCTGGCGCACGCGCATCCAGCCGCTCGCCATCGCGGTCAGCGGATCGGGCAGGCGGCGGCTCCAGCGGTCGTTCAGTGCGGAGGGAGGGCAGACCACGATGGCACCCGCCAGTTCAGCTTTGGGCACACCTGCTGCAGGCCGCAAGTCGCCGAGTGGCACGCCTTGCTCTTCATAGAGCCTGCACATCGTCTCCATCGCGCCGTGGAGATAGATGGGTTCATGGCAACCTGCGGCGCGCAGTTCGGCAATCACGCGTTGCGCCTTGCCCAGCGCATAAGCACCGACCAGCACGCAGCGCTCCGGGTTGGCCGCACGCGCTGCCAGCAACCGGGCGATCTCACCGGCAATCGGTGGGTGGCGGAACACCGGCAGGCCAAACGTCGCCTCGGTGATGAACAAGTCGCAGGGCGTAACGGCAAAAGGCTGGCACGTTGGATCAGGGCTGCGCTTGTAGTCGCCAGTCACGATCACTCGCTCGCCTGCATACTCCAGCAGGATCTGCGCCGAGCCCAACACATGCCCAGCGGGCAGGAACGTGGCGGAAACGCCGCCGCCCAGCGCTACGGGTTCGTGATAGCTGGCTGGAAGCGCGCCGTCCGCCACGCCATAGCGGACCCCCATGATCGCCAGTGTGGCGGGCGTGGCAATAGTCTGCCCATGCCCGCCCCGCGCATGATCGGCATGGCCATGTGTCACCAGCGCCCGCGCCACCGGGCGCGAGGGATCGATCCATGCGTCCGCCGGCACCACGCGAATGCCCATTGGCTCCGCCTTGATCCACGTGAAACATCCGGCCATGGCGCGAGAGATGGCCGGAATGGTGCCGACTTGCCAGAGTCAAAAGGGGCGGATGCCCGCAGGCCCCGCCCCGATTGTTGTTACTCGGTGTAGCGTTGGCTGGTTTCAAGCCTCGTCAGTGTTCGGCTCTTCTGCCGTGGCCGATCCGCCCTTGCCCTTGCGGGCTTTCTTCTTCACCAGTTTCGGTGCAGCCGGGGTTAGTTCGAAAGAGAGCGCGGTGTCCTTGCCTTCCTCTTCCTTGAGGCTGACGTGGACTTCGCCGCCGTTGGCGAGCTTGCCGAACAGCAGTTCCTCGGCCAGCGGCTTCTTGACCTTCTCCTGAATCACGCGGCCCATCGGGCGCGCGCCATAGAGCTTGTCATAGCCTTGTTTGGCGAGCCAGGCGCGCGCATCACTGTCAAACTGGATGTGCACGTTCTGGTCTGCCAGCTGGAGTTCCAGCTGAAGGATGAACTTGTCGACCACGCGGCTGACAACTTCGGGAGGCAGGTAGGCGAAGGGCACGATGGCATCGAGCCGGTTGCGGAACTCGGGCGAGAACATCTTCTTCACCGCTTCGTCACCCGCATCCGCCTTGGACACGTCGCCAAACCCGATGCCCTGACGCGCCATGTCGGAGGCGCCGGCATTGGTGGTCATCACCAGCACGACATTGCGGAAATCAACCGTCTTGCCGTGATGATCGGTGAGCCGCCCGTTGTCCATCACCTGCAGCAGGATGTTGAACAGATCGGGGTGTGCCTTCTCGATCTCGTCGAGCAGCAGCACGCAGTGCGGCTGCTGATCGATCGCGTCGGTGAGCAGTCCGCCTTGATCGAAGCCGACATAGCCCGGCGGCGCGCCGATCAGGCGGCTGATCGAATGGCGCTCCATGTATTCGGACATATCGAAACGCTGTAGCGGGATGCCCATGATCTGGGCAAGGCTGCGTGCCACTTCGGTCTTGCCGACGCCAGTGGGGCCGCTGAACAGGAACGAGCCAATGGGCTTGTCCGGATCGCGCAGGCCTGCGCGGCTGAGCTTCATCGCGCTTGCCAGTACTTCGATGGCCTTGTCCTGTCCGAACACCAGCCGCTTCAGATCGCGGTCGAGATGCTCGAGCACTTTTTTGTCGTCACTCGAGACCGACTTGGGTGGGATGCGCGCCATCGTCGCGATGACCTGCTCGATCTCGCGCGCGGTGATCACCTTCTTGCGCTTCGAAGGCGGCACCAGCATCTGCATCGCGCCAACTTCGTCGATCACGTCGATCGCCTTGTCCGGCAGTTTGCGGTCGTTGATGTAGCGTGCCGAAAGCTCGACCGCAGTCTTGATCGCATCGGGTGTGTAGCGAACCTTGTGATGGTCCTCGAACGCAGTGCGCAAGCCTTTGAGGATCTTGATCGTGTCCTCGATGGTCGGCTCATTTACGTCGATCTTCTGGAACCGACGCAGCAGCGCGCGGTCCTTCTCGAAGTGGTTGCGGAACTCCTTGTAAGTGGTCGAACCGATGCAGCGGATCGTGCCGCCCGATAGCGCAGGCTTCAGGAGGTTCGAGGCATCCATCGCTCCGCCGCTGGTCGCGCCCGCGCCGATCACCGTGTGTATCTCATCGATAAACAGGATCGCATGCGGCATCTTTTCCAGCTCTGAAACGACCTGCTTCAGGCGCTCCTCGAAATCGCCGCGATACCGCGTACCCGCCAGCAGCGCGCCCATGTCGAGTGAATAGATCACAGCCTCATTGAGCACTTCTGGCACGTCGCCTTCCACGATTTTGCGCGCAAGACCTTCGGCAATCGCCGTTTTGCCGACCCCGGGATCACCCACATAGAGCGGATTGTTCTTTGAGCGGCGGCACAGGATCTGGATCGTGCGGTCCACTTCCGGCCCGCGTCCGATCAGGGGATCGACTTTGCCGTTCAGCGCCTTCTCGTTGAGGTTGACGGTGAACTGATCGAGCGCAGAATCCTTTTTGGTTCCGCCCTTGGCTTCAGCTTTCTCTTCCTGCTGTGGTTGGGCCTCTTCGCTTCCCTTCGGGCTGCGATTTTCAACTTGGCGGCCTCCCTTGCCAATGCCGTGGCTGATGAAGCTCACGGCA
This sequence comes from Novosphingobium sp., assembly GCA_044379435.1. Classification (GTDB taxonomy): domain Bacteria; phylum Pseudomonadota; class Alphaproteobacteria; order Sphingomonadales; family Sphingomonadaceae; genus Novosphingobium. Next base: position 3,553 of record JBIPOH010000094.1, on the reverse strand, counting down.
TCGAGGCGGCTCATGTCTTGCTGCTGAAGGAAATAGACGGCGTACGAATCGCGCTCGGAGAAAAGAGCAACGAGAACGTTCGCGCCAGTTACCGTGTCCTTGCCCGATGATTGAACGTGCAGAATCGCGCGCTGGATCACCCGCTGGAAACCTGCAGTGGGCTGGGGATCTGCCTTGTCCTGCGTCTTGAGCGACTGATACTCCTGATCAAGGTACTGCCTGACGACATCGCCCAGGTCTCCCAGATCGACACCGCACGCCTGCATGACCTGAGCGGCATCGTGATCGTCGATCAGTGCAAGCAGCAGGTGCTCCAGAGTCGCATACTCGTGGCTCCGCTCGGAAGCGTTGCTGAGCGCAGAGTGAAGCGTCTTTTCAAGGCTTTGCGCGAAACTGGGCATAACTGATCCTTCTGGTCGGCCGGGGCGGGGCCGATCTCGGCTGGTTCCCTCGCGGGAAGTGAATCCCCTTGCGCTTATCCGAGGTCAGCAAACCTCGGTGCAGAAGACGTGTCGTGCCGGAAGAGTTACCCGGCTCAGGTGCAACATGGGTATTTCGCCCGCTCTCGTGAAGGGCGCAGCGCATTATGATCCACTGCCCTGTGGTGAGGGGGACCCAAACAGGGCCTCTGCTGCTTTGCGATGCGCAGCTGCCTTGTCGCGATGCACGGTCACGCGGACGATTTCTGTTTCGAGCAACGCAATGCGAGCATCAAGTTCATGATGGGAATAGCTGTCGAGCGATTCCAGCGCCAGTTCGCTGGCTAGATCGCCCCTTGGGCGCGGACGCTCGTCTAGTTCCATAGGCCAGCACTTTGTGGCCGGTTCAGCCTTGCTGTCAACCGGCTCCGTAGGTACTTGGCGCGGCGATGGGTTTGCCAATCCGCGGCATAACGAGATATCACCCAGCCGTATTGGATCAGGGGGGGCATGGCATGAAGCCGGTACCAGCAACAATGACTGCAATAGGCTTTGATGCGCCCGGTTCGGCCGAGGTCCTGCGGCCCGAAACCGTAGCGGTCCCTTCTCCTGCATCCGGCCAGGTTCTTATGCGTGTTGCCTTTGCCGGGGTGAACCGGCCCGATGTTATCCAGCGTCAGGGGTTTTATCCCCCGCCGCCGGGTGCTTCGCCAATTCCGGGGCTCGAGGTTGCCGGACAGGTGGTGGCAGTGGGCGATGGCGTCACGATGCCTTTTCCCGGACAGATGGTCTGCGCGTTGGTCGCGGGTGGCGGTTATGCCGAGTATTGTCTCGCGGAGGCGGCGCTCTGTCTGCCCGTACCCGCAGATCTGCCTTTGGCCGAGGCGGCGGCGCTCCCTGAAACATTGTTCACGGTTTGGCACAATGTCTTTGAACGCGGCTGGGCGACTGAAGGTGAGCGGGTGCTTGTCCATGGCGGGACCAGCGGGATCGGTACGATGGCCATTCTGCTGGGCAAGCTCTTTGGTCTTGAAATCATTGTCACTTGCGGCGGCCCGGAGAAATGCGCTGCCGCGCTGGCACTCGGCGCAACCCATGCGATCGATTACAAGGGCTGTGATTTTGTCAAAGAAGTAGAACGACTTACCAATGGCGCAGGCGTTCATCTGGTGCTCGATATGGTCGCGGGCGAGTACGTCGGGCGGAATCTGAAATGTCTCTCAGACGATGGACGACACGTGACCATTGCGGTGCAGGGTGGGGTGCGGGCCGAGCTGAACATGGCGGAGGTTATGCGACGCCGGATCACCTTGACCGGTTCGACGCTTCGCCCCCGATCAAATGAATTCAAGAGCTTGCTCGCGGCCGAGATCCAGCAGACTGTCTGGCCATTGGTTGTTGACGGGCAGCTTCGCCCTGTGATGGACATGGCTTTTCCGCTGAGGGAGGCTGCTGCAGCACATGCGCGGATGGAGGCGGGCGCACATATCGGAAAGATCGTTCTCTCGATCGATTAACCTGCTGCCCATCATCCCGCGACTCCGAATCGGCGGGAATGGGCTTGCCGTGGGACGTACGCTCGCCTACATCGTCAGTAACACGGCCGCTCCGCAAGGGGCGGCCCTTATTGTTTCCGCTGTCCGGAGGGGCTCCCCTTGAGCAACCAGTCCACTTATCCGTTGATGCCCCACGCCACGGCATCGTGGCTTGTTGACAACACTGCGCTGACGTTTGAGCAGATTGCCGAGTTCTGCGGCCTGCACATCCTTGAGGTTCAGGCCATGGCGGATGACCTCGCCGGTGCCAAGTACACTGGTCGTGATCCGGTTCATTCCGGGGAACTGACCCAGCTCGAGATCGAGCGCGGCCAGGCCAGTTCAGATTATCGTCTGAAAATGCAGAAGGCTCCGATTTCCGTCAGCCGCACCAAGGGGCCGCGTTACACGCCTGTCTCGAAGCGGCAGGACAAGCCCGACGGCATCGCCTGGATTTTGCGCAATCACCCCGAGATTTCAGATGCTCAGGTCGGCAAGCTGATCGGTACCACGCGCAACACGATTGCCGCGATTCGCGACCGCAGCCATTGGAACATTTCCAATATCAATCCGAAGGATCCCGTCACGCTCGGCCTGTGCTCGCAGCGTGAACTTGATGCGCTTGTCGCCAAAGCTGCAAAGCGCGCTGGGATCGAAGAAGATGACACAGCCAGTAACCTGCGGCTTGGCAATGATCGCGAAGCGCTCATCGAAGAACTTCGTGCCGAGCGCGAGGCGCAGGCCAAGGCTGCGTCGCAAGCTGCCCAGGAAGCCGAAGCTGCCGCTTGGCTCGAAGCGCGTCGGGCAGAGGGCATTTCCGACAGCTAAATTCGGGTAGGTTCTGTTCTTTTGTTATAGCCCAAAGCCCGCCACAATTCCGGGCGTTGGGCAAAAGTACTGCCTAGCTGACCAGTGTAAGCGTTGCTTCGGGGTCGCCAGAATCCAAGCCATGGCTCAGGTGACCATCGATGTGGGCACCTTGCTCGATTGTCAGCGCTTCATACTTGATGTCGCCGTGGATTTTCGCTGTCTTGAGCACGACAAGCTGTTTGACTTCGATCCCGCCGCGAACCGTGCCCGCCAGCCTGGCTGTTTGAGCGCGAATTGCGCCATGGATCGTGCTGGCCTCGCCCTGGACGAGGCCCGTGCACATGATGTCGCCCTCTATCCGGCCATCAATATGAAGTTCTGAGCTGGCAGAGATGTCGCCCTTGATCGCGATATCCGCTCCCAGAACCGAGAATGTGGGGTTTGCCATCGCGTTAGTGTGCCCTGCTGATCGAGCGGGCAGGTCCGTTCCCGGCACGGGTTTCTTTGAAAACATGGGGCATCGCCTCCAGAAATGGGCGGGGATCGACTGGACGGTCAGCGATCCGCACCTCAAAATGCAAATGGGGGCCGGTTGACCGGCCGCTGTTGCCGAGCGAACCGATTACATGGCCCGGGGCAACGCCCTGACCGATGCGCGCTTCAATTCGCGACATGTGGGCATAGCGGGTCAGCAGACCATTCCCGTGGCTGATCTCGACACAGTTGCCGTAACCCTGCTTGACGCCCGTGAACACGACGGTTCCGGCAGCCGCGGCTCGGATTGGGGCG
>JBIPOH010000430.1:0-2947 GCA_044379435.1 Novosphingobium sp. | reverse complement strand
CGACATGTTCCGGGGCAATTTCGGCCCCGCCCACGGTGCGCCGCACGCTGGGATCGAGGTGGACGACACGCACGCCCGCCGCTTCCAGCACGCCGCGAACGAAGCGGGCTTCTTCTTCCTTGGTGTCCTGCGTCACGATGAGCAACACGCTTGGGCTTGTGGTCTCGGCCATGGCTATCCTCGTTCTCCCTTCCCCAAGAGTGCGACATCGCGGTTGACTTTGCACGATGGTATGCAATTGGCGCGTTGCATGAGGTGAAACGTGCTGACGTACCAACCGGCGCCTTCACGCAAAGCACCCTCCGGGAAGAGACGATGCTGGAACGCAAGGTCAAGACAGTGCGCGCGCTGGAGCGCGGGCTTGATGTGCTGATCGAGGTGCAGGCGCGCCGGGCGGTGAGCCTGCATGAACTGCACCAGGCGCTGCAATTGCCCAAGGCCACTTTGCTGCGTATGCTGCTTACGCTGGGGCGCAAGGGTCTTGTCTGGCAGCGACTGGCGGACGGCGCCTACCTGCCGCATCTGGGTGCTGCAGCGCGCGGCACGGGCAGTGCGGTGGAACACATCGCCGAGATTGCCTCACCCTATATGAAGGCGCTTTCGACGCGCGTCGCCTGGCCTTCAGTGCTGGGTGTGCCCCGGCTCGATCACATGGAGATCCTTGAGACCAACAGCCCGCTGTTCCGGCTCGATTCGGCCATCCTCGGCCCCGTGGGGGTCAAGCTTTCCTATATCCACACCGCGACCGGGCGGGCCTATCTGGCGGCGTGCGACGAGAACGAGCGCGAGGCGATCATTGCCCGCCTGCGCCCGAAGGATGCCGCGCCCGGGAGCGAGGGTGACCTGCGCACCATCCTCGCCGAAACGAAGGAGCGCGGCTATGCCTTGCGCGAACCGCTCCATCCTTGGCCGGACCGTTCAAAGCAGCTCGTTCTGCGTGATGGGCGGCGTTCGATGGCCTTGGCGATCATCGCAAACGGCGCACCCATTGCCACGATCAACCTGACTTGGCCCGCAAAGCGCGGCACCGACGAGGCCGTGATGCATCGCCATCTCGAGGCCTTGCAGCAGACAGCGCAGGCCATCGGCCGCGCGGTGGCGGACCAATCCGGCGGCGGGCCAATGCGCTGAGGCGGCGCTAAATTCCCGCGAGCGTGCATTCCCTCAACCTGATTATTGCACCTCGTGAAATCCGTTTGTCTTACTGATTAAATTGACGGCTTCCTGTGCGACTATCCACCTAACGATAAGGGGAGGCTTTCGGCATGCGGCAATGGGTCATCAAGGCAGGCGCGACGTCGCTGGACGACATGGTGCTGTGCGATGCGCCCGAACCGCAGGCCGGGCCGGGCGAAGTGCTGGTGCGCGTGCGCGCCTGTTCGCTCAATTTCCGTGACCAGATCATTCCGCAGGGCCTTTACATGGGTGGCACCGTGGCGGTGGATACTGTGCCGCTCTCCGATGGCGCTGGTGAAGTGGTTGCGGTCGGCGCCGGGGTCACTTCGGTGAAGCCGGGCGACCGGGTAGCCGGAACCTTCTTCCAGAACTGGATCGATGGCCCGCCCAATCCCGGCGCAGGACCCGCGCTAGGCGCTCCGCCTGCAGCAGGCATGTTGCAGGACCTTGTCGTTCTGCCTGAACACGGCGTGGTGCCGTTGGCGCAGAGCCTGTCGTTCGAAGAGGCGGCCTGCCTGCCTTGCGCGGGCGTGACGGCGTGGAATGCGCTGATGGAAGGTCCCCATCCGGTTGGCGCGGGCGAAAGCGTGCTGGTGCTGGGCACGGGCGGCGTTTCGCTGCTCGCGCTGCAGATCGCCAAGGCGGCGGGCGCGCGAGTGATCGCCACCAGCTCGTCCGATGAAAAGCTGGCGCGCGTTGCCGCGCTGGGCGCTGATCGCACGATCAACTACCGCAGCGAGCCCAATTGGGGCGCGGCAGCGGCGGATATGGCGGGCGGCGGGGTCGATCACGTGGTCGAAGTCGGCGGCGCGGGCACGCTCAAGCAGAGCATCACGGCCGTGGGCTTTGGCGGCGAGATCGCGCTGATCGGCGTGCTGACGCGGGAAGGCGATACCAATCCGCATCCGCTGATGTTCAAGGGCGGCAGCATTCGCGGCATCTTCGTCGGCTCGCGCGGGATGGCGAGCCGCCTTAACGCCTTCATTGACGCGCATGGCATCAAGCCGGTGATCGACCGGACTTTCGCCATCGAAAACGCGCTCGATGCCTATCGCTATCAGGCGTCCAGCGCGCTGTTCGGCAAAGTCGTGATCACGCTCTGACGGCGTGGCCGCGAGGCCGCGCCGCTAACACCCAGCCGCAAAGCGGCGGGCATTCGGGAAGGGGAAGACCGGGAATGGTGCAGTCTTTGGGCTTTGGACAGCGCATCGGAGGCGTGGTGCAGACCGCGTTCGTCGTGGCTGATATCCATGCCGCCATCACCCACTTCCAGCGCGATTGCGGGGCCGGGCCGTTCTTCCTGCTCGATCATTTCCTGACCGAGGGGCAGGTTTACCGCGGCGCGCCTTCACAGGCCGATGTCGCCATTGCGATGGGGTTTGCCGGGCACATGCAGATCGAACTGATCCAGCCGCTTGATGATCATCCTTCCGTATACCGCGAGACGATCGAGAAGCGCGGTTATGGCTTCCACCACTTTGGCATTGCCTTTACCGATGTTGATGCGGCGCTGCCCGGCTATCTGGAGCGTGGCCACACGCTGGCCTTCCGCGCGGCTGTGCCCACAGGCGGGGCGGTTGCCTATCTCGACAGCGCCGATCCCGCAGCCCCCGGCTTTCTGGAACTGATCCCCGCAACCGAGGGTATGAACACGCTGTTCACGGCGCAGTGGCAGGCGGCGCAGGACTGGGACGGGCAGACCGATCCCGTGAGGCTGTTCCTGTGAGCGGCGCCCCCAACTCCTCGAGCGTGGACGCCTCGCAGCGCGCCA
>JBIPOH010000093.1:0-10396 GCA_044379435.1 Novosphingobium sp. | reverse complement strand
CTTTGGCGGCGCGGTCGTCGCGATCTGCCCAGAAAATCGCGTGGATGCCGTGCTGAATGACCTCACCTACCGCAAGCCCGACGGGACGCCGCCACTGGTGCTGCGCGAAACCGCCTGCGACGGGGCTGGCCTTGTCATGACGTAAGGCCTGCCTTCCCCGCACTGTCGCTGGCTGGTGCCACTTCCAATCGATTGCTTCAGGATTCCCGTTCGATGCCCGTACTCACTTCCCCGACAACGCGCTGGACTGCCGAACACTTGCGTGCGCTTCGCACCGAACCCTGCCATCAGATCCCGCTCGTCGATGGCACGACGCTGCATCATCCCCTGCCCGGCTTTGATCTGTGGGACTTGTGGACGCTGCAATTGGCTGATGGCAGCACGGCGGTGGTCGATGGATGGACACTGTGGTTCGTGCTGTCCGCCCCTGCCGGGGAAGACCCCGAAGCGCGGCACGACATTGTCCGCATCCGGCTGATGGCGGAGCGCGATGGGCAGTGGCGCGATCATGGCAATGCCCTGCCGGACGACCTCAATCCCGGAAGCCGCGAATGGGCAGGCTCCTCGCTCTATGATCCCGCTACGGGCGCGGTGACGATGTACTGGACGGCTTCGGGCCTGCGCGGCGAGGAACCGCGCACCTTCACCCAGCGCATGTTCGAGACCACGGGCGCGCTGACCGGAGACGCAGCCGCCTTCACCATCGCAGGCTGGAGCGCACCGCGCGAGATCGCGGGCGGGCCGATCCCGCACTATGTGCTGGTGACGGCGACAGAGGGCGTGCCGGGCATGATCAAGGGCTTCCGCGATCCGGCACATTTCCGTGATCCGGCGGACGGGGCGGACTATCTGCTGTTCACCGGTTCGCTGAAGGGATCGGCGAGCCCGTGGAACGGCTGCATCGGCCTGCTGCGGCGTGAGGGCGATGGCTGGGCGGTGCTGCCGCCACTGCTGAGCGCGGACGGGCTCAACAACGAGCAGGAGCGGCCGCACATCGTGTTCCACGCCGGGCGCTACTACCTGTTCTGGTCGACGCAGCGGAAGGTGTTTGCGCCTGATGGCCCCAACGGGCCGAACGGGCTTTATGGCATGGTGGCAGAGCGGATGGAGGGGCCGTGGCAGCCGCTCAATGGCAGCGGGCTCGTCGCTGGCAATCCGGCCGAGGCACCGGTGCAAACCTATAGCTGGTGGGTGACGGGCGAGCTCACCGTGCATGGCTTCGTGGATTACCCCAATTCGCTGAAGGGCAACGACTTTGGCGACGCTGCGTGGCGGCGGGCGCACTTTGCCGGGGTGCCCGCCCCTGTGTTCAAACTGGTGCTGGATGGTACGCGCGCCGAGGTGGCCGCATGACGGGCGCGCGCTATGGCCTGATCGAGGCGGGCGGCACCAAGTTCGTGCTCGGCGTGGCGGACGCGGAGCGCACCATCCACGCGCGAGAACGCATCCCGACGACGACGCCGGAAGAAACGCTGGGTGCCGCGGTAGAATGGTTCGCGGCGCAGGGCGTGGACTACGCGGCGTTCGGCATCGCCTCGTTCGGGCCGCTCGATCTCGATCCCGCTTCGCCGAACTACGGCTGCGTGCGTCCCACGCCCAAGCCGCACTGGAGCGGGGCGAGCCTGATCGCACCGTTTCAGGAGCGCTTTGGCGTGCCTGTGGCCATCGATACCGACGTGAACGGCGCCGCGCTTTCGGAGGCGCTGTGGGGCGCGGGTCAAGGTCTGGGTTCGGTGCTCTACCTCACCATCGGCACCGGGATCGGCGGCGGCTTTTGCAGCGACGGGCAGTTGCTGCGCGGGCTTTCGCACCCCGAGATGGGCCATATTCGCATGCCGCGCCACCCCGAGGACGCAGACTTCGCGGGCACCTGCCCGTTTCATGGCGATTGCCTCGAAGGGCTCGCGTGCGGACCGGCGGTGATCGCGCGCTGGGGCTGCTCGCTTTCGGAGCTGCCGGAAGGCCATCCCGGCAAGCGCATCATCGCGTGGTACATCGGCCGCGCGCTGGCGACATTCCAGACGGTGATGGAACCTGCGCGGATCGTGCTGGGTGGGGGCGTGACGGCAACGGAAGGCCTGCTGGACCTGATCCGTGCTGAAGCGCTGGCAGCGAACGGCGGCTATACTGTGGGCCAGATCGACGAGCTGATCGTGCCACCGGGGCTTGGCGAAAACGCCGGACTGCTGGGTGCGCTGGCGCTGGCCATTTGATCCGAAACTGCGTTTCGGATGTTGCGGCACCAGCCCGCTCCCCCGCCCGGCCACCCATTCAGGGTACTCTCGTGGGTGGCCGGGCGGGGGAGCGGGCTGGTGCCGCAACACGAACCGTGAGGTTCGTCAGGTAGATTCCCTGACCAGCAATCGCGGCTGGAGGATGACCGAGTGGATCTCCTCCCCCGCGATGCGCTGGATGACGCTGGTGACGAGGTTTTCTGCGCCCTGTTCCAGATCCTGCGCGATGGTCGTCAGCGGGGGCATGGTGTGTTCGCCCAGCGGCAAACCGTCGTAGCCGATCACTTTCACGTCACCCGGAACCGACAGCCCCTGTTCAGCCAGCACGCGCATGGCGGTGACGGCAATGACGTCGGACGCGGCAACCACGCCGTCCGGGCGGTGCGCCTTTGACCGGAAGTATTTGGCAATCTCGCTCTGCGCGGCATCGGCTACGAGGTGCGTCGGCACCACGCTGAACTGCACGCCATCGGCCTTCGACACGACTGAGCGGCAACCTTCGAGGCGCTGGCCGATTTCAATGGCGCGCGGATCGCCGAAAAACACGATGTTGCGGCACCCGCGCTCGATCAGGTGCTGCGCGGCGAGCGCACCGCCGCGGAAGTTGTCCGACCCCACCGAGCAGTGCGCTTGCCCGGCAATATGCGAGCCCCACACGACGAGCGGCCGATAGAGTTCGGCCACGCGGTCGAGCACATTGGACTGGTCCGATTGGCCGATGACGATGATCCCGTCCGACTGGCCGGAGCGCGCAAGCTTCAGCAGCCAGTCCTCATCCGTCGGCACGACGCGCGAGAGGAGCAGGCTGTAGCCGCGCCCGGTCAGCTTGTCGGCCAAGAGGCCCAGCATCGTGATGAAGAACGGATCGGAGATGTTCTGGCGCACTTCGTGCCCGAGCGGGATGACCACGCCGATGGTGTTCGTCTTGCGCATCCGCAAATTGCGCGCCGTGGCATTGGGCGTGAAGCCATGCTGGCGGGCCAGCGCCACGATCATATCGCGCGTAGCAGGCGTGACGAGGCTTGAGCCCGAAAGCGCACGCGACACCGTACCGCTGGTAACGCCCGCGATTTCGGCGAGTTCCTTGAGCGTCTTGGGACCGGTCATGCGTGAAGGATCATGGCAAACGTGGCTTCAGGCGGAGGTGGGGATCACATCGAAGGCAATGTTGAGCCGTTCTCCCGCTGCGAACGGATATGTGCCATGCCACAGGAACGAGGGGAAGACCACAAGCTGACCTGCGCGCGGCGGTATGACCGCATAGGGCGCAAGATCGACACCCAGCTCTGGCGGCGGCGCACCGAGGTGCAGCGCTCCGGCGGGGGCCGGGCAGGGATCTTCGGGGAGCGCGACATAGAGCACAGCGGATAGCCAGCCCACCGGGTGACTGTGCGTGACATTGAAGCCCCCTGCCCCGAGCCGCACCGACCAACTGCCCGAGATTTGCAATCCACCGCGCGGCCTACCCAACAGCGGATGGCGCGGATCAGGCGGCGGCAGGGTGCTGACGAAATCACGCAGGGTCGCCATCAAACGCTCGCGGACCGTGCCGAGCAGCGGTTCGTGGCGCAGCAGGATCGAACGGTCGGTCTGGGTGCCGTGGCGCACCGATTGGTCTGCATAGGGCAGCGATGCGGTGTGGAGGCGGCGCAGCAGCGCGGCGAGATCGCTGATTTCGGCTGCGGAAAGGCCGGGATCGAGCACGCCGTGGAGCACGGGATCGCCATCGAGCCCCCCGTCCAACCACGCAGCGCGGGGGTCACCGAGCAGACGCCAGGCGGTGGAGAGATAGGGCCACACCTGACCGGCAAGGCGCGTGGCGGTGAGCGGCAATGCCAGATCGCGGGCCGCGGCGGCATCTCCGGCACGCAAGGCGGTGCGAATGCGGCAGAGCGCGAGGAATTCGTCGTCAGCGCCGGTCAGGGCGGCGAGCCGGTGCTGCGCTTCGGTCAGATCGCCGCTTTCGCTGGCAAGGAAGGCGCGGGCAACCGCGAGGGCGCGCGTTTCGCCAAGTTGCGCGGTCGCGGCATCGAGGATGCGCCGGGCAGCGGGCCAATCGCGCTGCTGCGCGCGCAAGGTGAACCAGCCGAGCCAGAGGCCCTGATGGCGGGGCATCGCCTTCACCGCTTCGGCAAAGCCCGCGTCATAGGTCTCGGCATCGCCGTGGCTGTAGCGCAGGCTTGCTAGGACGCGCTGGCCATCGAGCCAATCGGGCCTTGCTGCAAGCGCGCGGGCGAGCACGCTTTGCGCTTCGGCCTGATGGCCTTCGGAGGCGAGCGCGAGGGCGTGGTTGCGCAGCGCATCGGGGTTATCCGGCCAGAGCTGCACTGCCTTGGAAAACAGCGCGGCAGCGGGGTGGCCGAGTTCGTAGGCCGATTGCGCGCGCAGGAAGGCCGTCAGCGGATCATCGGGGGCGAGCCGCGCCGCTTCGGCAATCGCGCGGTCAGCGCCCGCCATATCCTGCACGGCTCGGGCCGCACGGGCCCGCTCGCGCCAGACTTCGGCCTCGGCTGGACCGGGCACCGGTTTCAGGCCACTGCCGCCGCGCCGGTGAGGCCCGCGATATAGGCTTCGTGGCTGGGCAGCCGCGCCGCTTCCGCTTCCATGCCGGCGCGCAATTTGGCGAGGTATTCGCGCGCATCGATCCCGCGATGCTCGATGAGGGGATCGAGCCCTTCGGGATAGTTGTGCTGACCGATATGCACCGCCAACCAAGAGGGCGGCGCAAACAGATCCATCTCGCGCGCGATCAGGCGGCCATTGCGGCGGAAGTGCTCCATCTTGAGCGCGAGCGTGTCCGGCACGTCCATCGCGGAGACATAGCGCCAAAGCTCGTGATCCTGCCGCTGCGTCAGCTTGTAGTGCAGGATGATGAAATCGCGGATACGCTCGGTTTCTGTGTGAGCAATGCGGTTGAATTCGGCGATTGTCGCGGGATCGAAATCGCGGTCCGGAAACAGGCCAATGAGCTTGGAGATGTTGGCCTGGATGAGGTGGATCGAGGTCGATTCGAGCGGTTCGAGGAAGCCGCTGGAGAGGCCGACGGCGATGACGTTGCGGTTCCAGTGCTGCTTGCGCCGCCCGGTGCGGAAGCGCACGAAGCGCGGATCGCCCAGCGCTGCGCCATCGAGGCGAGAGGCGAGCAATTCTGCGGCCTTGTCATCCTCCATGAACTGGCTGGAATAGACATAGCCGTTGCCGATGCGGTGCTGGAGCGGGATGCGCCACTGCCACCCGGCCTCGCGCGCGGTGGAGCGGGTGTAGGGGGTGGGCGGCCCCGCACTGGCACAGGGCATGGCAACCGCGCGATCAACCGGCAGCCAATGGCTCCAGTCCTCGAACCCGGTCTGCAGCGCGCCTTCGATCAGCAGCGCGCGCAGGCCCGAGCAATCGATAAAGAGATCGGCCTCCAGCTTGCGTCCGCCTTCCAGCGTCACGCTTTCGACGAAGCCGGTTTCACCGTTCAAGGAGACATCGCCGATCTTGCCTTCGACCCGAGTGACGCCGCGCGCTTCGGCATGGCGGCGCAGGTAGGCGGCATAGAGCGAGGCATCGAAATGGTAGGCATAATCGAAAGTGGAGAGCAGCGAACGCGGATCGGGCACCGGGCGCGCCATGCGGCCTGCGCGCGCGATCTGCCATGCCATCGAAAGCTCTTCCAGGGGGAACGCCCCCGGTTCTTCGCGCGTCTTCAGCCAGTACTGGTGCAGCGGCACCATATCGAAATTGCGGCCATGCGGGCCGAACGGATGGAAGTAGCGGCTGCCAACGCTGCCCCAATCGACGAATTCGATGCCGAGCTTGAAGGTGCCGCGCGTCTCGCGGATGAAATCGGCTTCGCTGATGCCCAGCGTTTCGTTGAACAGGCGAATGGGGGGAATGGTCGCCTCGCCCACGCCGACAATGCCGATTTCATCGGATTCGACGAGCGTGATCTTGCAATCGCCGCGCAGCATGGTGGCAAGCATCGCCGCCGACATCCAGCCCGCCGAGCCACCGCCGACGACGAGCACCGAACGGATCCGGCGATCACCCTGATTCACCACGCAAACCCCTTCCTCAATGCCGCGCCTCGTCTCCGGCACTGGCTGCTCTTTACGCAAAAAAGGGCCAAACACAAAAAGGGGTGAGTGCGGAACCACAGGCCGCACCCACCCCTTTTTCATCACCTCACCCGTTCGGGCAGGCTTCAGCCATCAGAAGCTGAAGCGGACCGAGGCGTTGACGTTGCGGCCCAGCACCGGCGCAATGCCGCCGACGAAGGTGCCGTTACCCGGCTGATAGTCCGTGCCGGCCGGCCCGAGCGGGGTGAGCTTGTTGAACAGGTTGTAGGCATTGAGACCCAACTCAAGGTTCTTGATCGGGCGAACCTTGATGTTCGCACCAACCACACTCGCGCCCGGCCATTCGTTGCCTGCACCATCGAGCGTGCTGGTCACGCCCGTGATGTTGGCACCGACCGCCACCATGTCGCTGAAGTCATAGTTGGCGGCGAACGTGTACGAAAGGTCGGGGATGTTGTTCGAGCGGCGGAACACCGAACCGGGGGCCGAGGGCTGACGCTTCGACTTGTTGTAGGTCATGTTCGCCAGCAGGCTGAACCCGCCCGCGCTCAGCGTGCCGTAGAACTCCGCACCCGTCGTCTTGTACTTGTCGGCAATGATGCAGGTGAACTGCGTGGGGTCGCCAGTGACGATCGGACAGATCGTCTGGCTGAGCTCGAAGGTCGTGATGTTGAAGTGGCTGTGATAGCCCGTCAGTTCGACCGTGTAGCGCGCGCCGCCGATGTTGCCGCGGTTCTTCAGGCCGATTTCGTACTGGTAGACGTTGTTCGAAACCGCCGTGTTGCCGCGATCGTTGAGCGTGCCATCGGCATTGAAGTAGCCGCTGAAGGTCAAACGGTCGGCATTGGCGCGAACGCCCTTCGAGGCGCGGACGAACAGGTTGAGGTTGTCCATCGGCTTGAAGCTGGCACCCACCGACCACGAGGTGGTGGCCTTCGTGTAGTTGATCACCTCACGTGCGCCGTTGGGCAGGAAATACGGCAGCTGCACCTGCTGCGAAGCACCGGTCACCGGGTTCACCGCGCTCTGCGTGACGAACTGCGTGACAGGATCGCCCACCAGCGGGTTGGCATTGATGCCCGAGCCCGTGCCCTTGTTGATGTCGTGACGGACCGAGGCGTCGAGCTCGAACTTGCCCACGTTGAAGATGAAGTCCGCGTAGGCCGCGTTGTCGGTGAAGCTGTAGTCGTAGGTGCGGGCGCAGCAGCCACCCCAGTTGTTGTTATAACCGGTGAAGCCATTGGCGCTGAGCAGGTTGCCAGCCGCATCGAGCAGGTCGATCGGCGAGGCAGCCGGGGTCAGCGACCCGTTGAACTGGTTGGGGTGCCAATCCATCGCGACCTTCTGGTTCATGTAGAACCAGCCGGCGGTGAGGTTGGCCTTGACCGTACCAAGATCACCCTGCCAGTTGAGCTTGGCATCGTTGACGAAGCTGCCGACATCGCGGATCCGCGTGTAGACCGAGACGTTGTTGTTGTAGAACGCTTCGGCCACGTCCTTGCCGCGGTTGGGACCGGCGGAATAGACCGCACGGGCGACCACGCCGCCGTTCTTCGTCGAACCGATCAGGCCCGAAAGCGGGGCAACGCTGAGGAAGTTCGACGAGAAACCGCCGCTCATGTTGGTGTAGCGGGCGTTGTTGTCGAGCGTGATGCCGTTGTCGAACTTGTAGTGCAGCTGCGCCTGAAGCGACTGGGCATTGGTGGTGATGCCGTTCAGCGGCGTGCTGGCAACGTTGCCGCTGCTAAAATCGACGTAGTTTACGACCGGGTTGAAGGCCGAGAAGTTCGAGGCACGGCGCGGATCAAAGCCGGGGCAGGCCTGCAGATCGGAGACCTTGCCGCCGCTCAGGCTGCCGCACGCGATGCCGCCCTGCGTGTTGGGCTCCTGCGTGTCCTGCGCCTTGAAGTAGACGCGGAAGAAGCCGCGGTTGTCATCAAACTCGCGCGTGATGTTGCCCTTGATCAGGTACGACTTGCTGAGCTGGTAGCCCGAGTGCCACGGACCATCGCCCGCGCCGTAGAAACCACCGATGTTGAAGTGAGTCTTGTCGTCGATCGCACCCGAGAAGCGGAAGCTGGCGCGGGTGTAATCGTAGGTCAGGTTGCGCTCGAGCTGGATGTAGCCGCCCTCGGTGCGATCCGTCTTGCTGATGTAGTTGATGACCGCGCCCGGCGCCTGGCTGGCGAGAGTGGCAGCGGTGCCGCCGCGGATGGCATCGACGCGGGCGTCCATGGGGCTGGACTTGGTCCAATAGTCGTTGTTGCCGAACTGAATATCACCGAACAGGACGGTGGGGAGGCCATCTTCCTGCAGCTGGACGAACGTGGCACCGCCCGTGGCGACGGGCAGACCGCGCACGGCAAAGTTGCCGTTACCACCGGGGCCGGAAACGTTGGGCTGGAGACCCGGCAGCAGGCGAAGCAGATCGCCTTCCGACATAGGGCGGAAGTTGGCGATGACCGAGGCATCGACCGACGAGATCGAGACCGAGCTGTCGAGCTTGCTCTTGGTGCCGGTCGAGGCGGTGACGACGATTTCGCTCAGCGTATCGGTCGCTTCGGCATCGGCAGTTTCAGCAGCGGCCGGCGCGGCGGATTGCGCGTACACCGGCGCCGCGAGGCCGGCGATGGCCAGCGCAAGGACGGATGCACACGATTGAATTACGGTCTGCTTCACAGGTACCCTCCCGGTTGCGAGCACATTTGTGCGTGCTTACGCTGCGAATCATTGGCACGATCCGCTTACGTGAGGCGTCTCTGGCAAAACCCGCGCACGACTGCAAGCAAGAATTCAAGCGATTGAATCTGACTTGGCGTACACCCGGCCAAACTGTTGCATCCGTGCATCGCCCGGCTGCAGGTAGGCGTCTGCCCTCCTGCCCGCCCAATCATGCACACGCCCGAACCAATGCGCCTCTTGACGTTTACGTAAAGTGGAAGGATGGAGAGACAAGGAGACCGGGCGCGCACGTGTGCACCCGAGTCCCGCTGTTTCAAGGCCCATCAAGGCCATTGAATTCGCAAGGGAGAGAGCGCCATGCATCTTGATTTCAGCCCCGAGGACCTCGCCTTCCAGCAGGAAGTGCGCGCATTCATCGCCGAAAACTATCCGGCCGAACTGCGCGGCAAGCAGGACGAGGGCGACGAGCTTTCGAAGGAAGACTTCCTCTCGTGGCACAAGGTGCTGGCGAAGAAGGGTTGGGTCGCCCCGGCATGGCCCGTCGAATACGGCGGCACCGGCTGGACCGCGACTCAGCGCTACATCTGGTCTGAAGAAACGGCGCGCGCGGACTGCATCCGCCTGATGCCCTTCGGCCTTTCGATGGTCGGCCCGGTGATCTACACCTTCGGCACGCCCGAACAGAAGGCCAAGTTCCTCCCTCGCATCCTTTCGGGCGAGGACTGGTGGTGTCAGGGCTATTCGGAACCGGGTTCGGGTTCCGACCTTGCCTCGCTGCGCACCAAGGCGGTGCGGGATGGCGACCATTATGTCGTCAACGGCCAGAAGACCTGGACGACGATGGCGCAGCATGCCGATTGGGGCTTCTTCCTTGTGCGCACCGATCCCGATGCCAAGCAGCAGGAGGGCATTTCATTCCTCCTTATCGACATGAAGACGCCCGGCATCGAAGTGCGCCCGATCATCACGCTGGGCGGCGAGCACGAGGTCAACGAAGTGTGGCTGGAAGACGTGCGCGTGCCGGCGGAAAACCGCGTCTATGAAGAAAACAAGGGCTGGACTTGCGCCAAGTTCCTGCTGGCGCATGAACGCACCGGGATCGCCGGGGTCGCGGCTTCCAAGCGCGGCATCGAGAAGGTGAAGACCATCGCCCGCGCCGAGATGGACGGCGACAAGCCGCTGATCGCCAACGCGTTTTTCAAGCGCAAGATCGCCGAGCTGGAAATGGACCTCACCGCGCTCGAATTCACCGAACTGCGCAGCCTGGCAGGTGAAAGCGCCGGCAAGGGGCCGGGGCCGGAATCGAGCCTGCTCAAGATCAAGGGTTCGGAAATCCAGCAGCGCCTGACCGAGCTGACGCTGGAAGCGGTGGGCCATTATGGCGCACCCTATTTCCGCGGCTTCGGAGAGGGCGAC
>JBIPOH010000500.1:0-2531 GCA_044379435.1 Novosphingobium sp. | reverse complement strand
TCGTAACTCGGCACAGAGATGACCCCGGTCCCCAGCGTCAGGAAGTCGCCGCCCTCATCTGCTGCGGCCACAACCTCGGCTGGCTCCTCCTGAGCTTGCAACTGAGCCGGTGTCGCCAGCAGCAGTACAAGCCCGGATATTGCCGGGGCGGTCTTCAAGCGAGGGTGCATCAATTCGTCTCCAGCCACACAGATGGGAGGAGGAGAACTTGCGCCACGGCAATAAGTTACCGGCGATGCGCTGATGCGTGGCTAATGTCCGACCAGATCATGTTCGGGGAGAGTGCGGCGGATGAAGCATCGCGCCGAACGATTCGCAGCCTCAAGCCCGTGCGGCGACTTCGGCGGCGTCGAAGTAGTGGATGCGCAGTTCGCGCAGCAGCCCGTCCTCGAAGCATCCGGCCTCGCAGATCGTCTGAGTGAAGGGTTCGCTGCCGTCCTTGGGGTGCATGGTCAGGCGAATGACCATCACCGCCCAGGTGTCACCTCCGGTGCAATCGAGCATTTCCAGCCTGGTATCGGCCCAGGTGCCATACATCGCTGCCGCGCAGCGTTGCAGGGCGTCCTTACCCCTCCACTCCCCCGCGAAGGGGAGCGAATTGGCCTCGTAGAGCACGAAATCGGGGTGAATCAGCCGCCCGACCGCATCCCAGTCGCGCGTGCCGGCGGTGGCATAGACGTTGGCCAAGAGTTCCCGAGGCGTGCTCACTCGTCAATAGTGCCGATCAGATCGCCGACCTTGTAGACCGCGCCTTCCTCGCCGGTGGGGTGGATGATCCCGCTGGCCTGGGCTTCGATCTCGGTCGTGCTCTTGTCGGTTTCGACGGTGTAGATGATGTCGCCCTTCTCCACGCGCTCGCCATCGCCGAACATCCATTCGACGAGGGTCATTTCGACCGCGCTCATGCCGAGCTTGGGGATGCGGATTTCTGATGCCATTTAGAGTTTGCCCACACTTGCTTTGATTTGTGCGATGAGGTCCGACTTCTGCGGAATCCATGCCTGTTCGAGGTGACTGGCGAAGGGCACGGCCGAGAACGTCCCGCCAATGCGCCGCACCGGGCCCTTGAGGCTGTCCCAGCACTTTTCCTGAATGTTGGCAGCGATTTCCGCCCCGGTGCCAAACGGGCGCACGGCCTCGTGCAGGGTGATCGCGCGGCCGGTCTTGCGAACCGATGCGAGCACTGTGGCCTCGTCATAGGGGGCGATGGTTCGGAGGTCGATCACCTCGACCGAGATGCCTTCCTTGGCGAGATCATCGGCTACCGCCAGAGCGTCGAGCACGGTGCGGCCATAGGTGATGAGGCTGATATCGGTACCTTCGCGCGCAATCGCCGCCTTGCCGAGCGGGACGCGGTAACCCGGGCCGGGATCTTCGGCTTTGAGGCCGTAGCACAGGATGTTCTCGATGAAGATCACCGGGTCATTGGCATCAATCGAGGCGCGCATCAGCCCGCGCGCATCGGCCGGGTTGGAAGGCGTGACCACGTGGATGCCCGCGACGTGGGCGAACCACGCTTCGAGCATATCGGAGTGCTGCCCGCCGAAGCCGACGCCGACGCCGGTGGTGGTGCGGATCACCATCGGGCACGGCGTCTGCCCGCCCGACATGAAGCGCAGCTTGGCCGCGTGGTTGACGATCTGGTCCATGCACACGCCGACGAAGTTCATCAGCATGATCTCGGCAATCGGGCGCTGGCCTGCCAGAGCCGCACCGACGGCCGCCCCGATGATCGCGGTTTCCGAAATCGGCGTCGCGCGGATGCGGTGTTCGCCATACTTTTCTGTGAGGCCCGAGGTGACCTTGAACACCCCTCCGCCCTGCTTGGCGGACACGTCTTCGCCAAGGCAGAACACGCCCGGATCGTCGGCCATTGCCTCGTCGATGGCGAGGTTCAGCGCCTGGGTCATGGTGATCTGGGCCATCAGGCGGTCTCCTCCAGCACGTCTTTGTAGATTTCATCGGTATCGGGCAGCGGCGCATCGAGCGCGTGCTGTACCGCAGCGTCGATCTGCGCATTGATATCGGCCACGATCGCGTCCAGCTGCTCTTCGGTGAACTGGTAGTCGAGCATCACCTGCCGCAGCTTGGGCAGCGGGTCTTCGGCTTTCATCTCGGCGATATGCTCAGGCGGCATGTAGCTGAAGTCCGAGCCGAAGAAGTGGCCCATCATGCGGTAGCACATGGCCTCGACCAGCGTCGGCCCTTCGCCAGCGCGGGCGCGGGCGACGGCTTCCTGCATCGCGGGGTAGATCTGGTGGACGTCGTTCCCGTCAACCGTCACGCCCTTCATCCCGTAACCCGCCGCGCGGCTGGCGATGTTCGGGCTGTCGGTGTGGTCGGCGTAAGACGTGTGCTCGCCGTAACGGTTGTTCTGGCACAGGAAGATCACCGGCAGCTTGTAGAGCTGGGCCATGTTCATCGCTTCGTGGAAGCCGCCGATATTGGCCGCGCCGTCGCCGAAGCTGACCAGCGTCACGCGGCCATCGCCATTGTTCTGGCTCGCCATGGCAAGGCCGTTGGCGATGGGG
>JBIPOH010000427.1:0-2980 GCA_044379435.1 Novosphingobium sp. | reverse complement strand
CGCGGCGCGGCAGTTGGTTGTCATCGCCAACTACACCTTGACCAAATCGAAGCTGAAGGTTGGCCCGGATGACACGACCACCGTGTTTGGCGCCTTCTCCAGCAAGGCTTCCGACTTCTTCCGCGATGGAGCGCAGCTGACCGGCCAATCCGACCACATTGCCAACCTCGAAATCGGGTTCGAGAACGACGACCGGCTTTCACAGCAGACGCTGCTGATCAACTATGCCAGCGACCGCGTGGTCAGCCGCGGCGTGTTCGGTTCGCCGCCGCAGCCGGATATCTATGAACGCCCCGGCGTGCGCATCGACCTTGTGCTGCGCGAAGGCTTCAAGGTGTTTAAGCGCGAGCTGGAAATCAAGTTCGAGGCGCGCAACCTGACCGGGCGTCGCCACGTAGAATTCCAGCGCGCGGGTGACCGGCGGCTTGATTTCAACAGCTACGACGTGGGCCGGTTCTTCTCGCTCTCGGGCAACTTGAAGTTCTGAAATGCTGTTCCGCCACTCCGGGTCACGGCGACCCGGAGTGGCGGGAGCGATTTAGCCTGGCACCAGCACGGTATCGCGCGCGGCTGGCTGGGTTTGCGGGTAGTCCTCGTTAAAGTGCAGGCCGCGGCTCTCGCGGCGTGCGCGCGCGCTTTTCACGATCAGTTCTGCGGTCTGCAGCAGGTTGCGCAGTTCGATGAGGTCAGCGGTCACGCGGAAGTTGCCGTAGTATTCGTTGACCTCGGTTTTGAGCAGCTTGATGCGGTGCGCCGCGCGTTCGAGGCGCTTGTTTGTGCGCACGATGCCGACGTAGTTCCACATGAAGCGGCGCAGTTCGGTCCAGTTCTGCTTGATGACGACTTCCTCGTCGGAATCCGAGACGCGGCTTTCATCCCATGCCCTGAGCGCGGGCGGCGCGGCGAAGCTGTCCCAGCGGCCCAGGATGTCATTCGCCGCCGCGTCGCCGAACACGAAGCATTCTAGCAGACTGTTGGAGGCGAGCCGGTTCGCCCCGTGGAGCCCGCTTTCCGAGCATTCGCCCACGGCATAGAGCCCTTCGAGATCGGTGCGGCCAGCCAGATCGATCAGCACGCCGCCGCACGTGTAGTGCTGCGCGGGGACGACCGGGATCGGCTCCTTCGTCATGTCGATGCCGAGACCCAACAGGCGTTCGTAGATATTGGGGAAGTGGCCGCGAACGAACTCCGGGTCCTTGTGACTGATATCGAGATGGACGTAATCGAGCCCGAGGCGCTTAATCTCGTGATCGATGGCGCGCGCCACGATATCGCGCGGGGCAAGCTCTTCGCGCGGGTCGAAGCGCGGCATGAAGCGTTCGCCGCCGCCGGGGACGCCGGGGGGCAGCTTCAGGTGGCCGCCCTCGCCGCGCACGGCCTCGGTAATCAGGAAGTTCTTGACCTCGAGGTTGTAGAGGCAGGTCGGGTGGAACTGCATGAATTCCATGTTGGAGACGCGGCAGCCCGCGCGCCAGGCCATGGCGATGCCATCGCCGGTGGCACCGCGCGGGGCGGTGCTGAACAAGTAGGTGCGGCCCGCGCCGCCCGTGGCAAGGATCGTGGCGCGCGCGGCAAAGCATTCGACCTGCCCGGTCGAGGTGTCGAGCGCATAGGCACCCCACACGCGTTCACTGCCTGCGCCGTGCCCGCTCTGGTCCGTGCGGTGGCGGTCCGTGATCAGATCGATGGCGACCATGTCCGGGCGCAAGGTGA
This sequence comes from Novosphingobium sp., assembly GCA_044379435.1. Classification (GTDB taxonomy): domain Bacteria; phylum Pseudomonadota; class Alphaproteobacteria; order Sphingomonadales; family Sphingomonadaceae; genus Novosphingobium. Next base: position 1,267 of record JBIPOH010000427.1, on the reverse strand, counting down.
TGTTGGGATGCGCCTTGGCGGCAGCGATCAGGGCCTGCTGCACAGCCCAGCCGGTGGCATCGTCCACGTGGACGATGCGGCGGTGGGAGTGGCCGCCTTCGCGGGTCAGATGCAAAGCCCCGGAATCGGCATTGAACGGCACGCCAAGCTGTTCGAGCCGGCGGATCGCCTCGGGCGCGTTCTCGACAACGAATTCGACCGTATCGCGCCGGTTGAGCCCCGCGCCCGCGACCATGGTATCGCGGATGTGGTCCTCGAAGGTATCGCCTTCATCCAGCACGGCGGCGATCCCGCCCTGCGCCCATGCGGTGGAGCCGCCATCGAGTGCGCCCTTGGCCAGCACCAGCACGCGGCAGCGTTCGGCCAGCACGAGCGCGGCGGTGAGCCCGGCGGCGCCGGAGCCGATGATGAGGACATCGGGGCTGGTCGAATCAGCAGGGCTCATGCCTTGGCAATCCGGGCGAGAGGCACGCTACCCCGGCGCGCTGGGGAAACAGATTGAGTCACCCGTGCTCCTTGCCCGCCCCGCAGCCGTTTGGGAAGCATCAGGCGCACCTGCCCCGAAGTGATGTTTTGTGTTTGGTCCATTTTGGGGGTATCTTTTCGCACCTGCAGCGTAGTATGAATACCTACACTCGTAATGCCATGGAGGGCTTTCGTGCTATGCCTTGGCGCTTGATCTATTGTCTGTTCAACCGGCACCGCCCCGATCTTGGCGAGGTCCTCTGGAACGGTACGCGCCATCTCACCCAGTGCCGCGATTGCAAACTGCCCCTGCGCTGGTCCAACCGGGGCTATTGGAAACCCGTTGACGCTTCTGACGAGTCAGGTGGCTGATAAAACAAAGTTTTTGTCCAGGAACAGCAAAGTGTCCAGGTCAGGCGCTGATGGCTGCCGGAGCGCTTGTCAGCTTTACGAAGACATCTTCGAGATCGGCTTCGTCGGTCGAGACATCGACGATGCCGTAGCCTAGCGACTGGACCAGTGCGAGCACCTCGCCCGCGTTGATCCGGTCCTTGTCGTAGGTCACGCGCAGCTCGCGCTCGCCCGAAACTGTGCTCTTGGCGAAGGCCTCATGCTGCGGCGCAGCAATAATGGCGCGGTCGAGCGTCAGCACGACGATTTTTTCGCGCATCATGCCAACAAGCTCGCGCGTCGGCTGGTCGGTGATGAGGCGGCCATGGTTGATGATCGCGATCCGGTCGCACAGCTGCTCGGCTTCTTCGAGGTAGTGCGTGGTGAGCACGACCGTGACGCCCTGCTGGTT
>JBIPOH010000428.1:0-2980 GCA_044379435.1 Novosphingobium sp. | reverse complement strand
GATCGGCGTAGACTTGGGCGCTGTCGGCGTTGATTACTACCGCCCGTCCGCCCGCTGCTTGCACGGTCAGCGCCGCACGCACGGCGAGATCGCTCTTGCCGCTAGCGGTTGGCCCTGCAATGAGCGCGAGCGGCGGCTTCGATGCTGCAGCAGAAGGGGAATGATCGGTGCTCATCGCACGGCTGATAGCAGAGCCAGAGACGCTTGGTGACACCTTAGGTGATGCCATGGCGCAGATCGAGGAAACCGGCTGGGAAGTGGCCGGGGCGGGCATGCTCGCCGAATGCGATGACGTGCTGGAACTGGAACTGATCGAGGAAGCGCCGTCTCCGGATGCAGGCGCCGTACGGCGCATTCTGGAGCAGTGCTTTCCGGTGTGCGACCTGCTGCTTTCGCGCGAGGCGATCGAAGTGCCGCGCCTGTTCGTCTCCGACATGGATTCGACCATGATCGGGCAGGAATGCATCGATGAACTGGCGGATTTTGCGGGCCTGAAAGAGCGGATCGCCGCGATTACCGAGCGGGCGATGCGCGGAGAGCTCGATTTTGCGTCGGCGCTGGCGGAGCGCGTGGGGCTCCTGAAGGGCTTGTCAGAAGCTGCGATTCAGCAGTGCCTTGACGAGCGCATCCGTCCGATGCCGGGCGCAGAGACTTTGGTGGCGACGCTCAAGGCCAAGGGCGCGCGCACCGTGCTGGTGACCGGCGGCTTTCATGCCTTTGCCGATCCGGTGGCGGCGCAGCTCGGCATCGACCACGTCGTGGGCAACCGGCTGGGGGTGCATGGCGGCGTTCTGACGGGCGAAGTGGTCGGCGGGATCGTAGACAGTGCGGTGAAGCGCAGCGTGCTGCTGGAAGAAATGGCGCGGTTGGGCGAGGGGGCGACGAGCCTCGGCACTGGCGATGGCGCGAATGACATTCCGATGCTGGAGGCCGCGACACTCGGCATTGCCTATCGCGCCAAGCCCAAGGCGCGCGCGGCGGCGGATGGCTGGATTGAGCGCGGCGATCTGACCGCGATCCTTTCACTTTATGGCATTGCGCGTGAAGACTGGGTGGCAGGCTGATCAGGCGAGCGCGGGTCTTGGCTGCCTGCGCCGCGCCGCCAGCCTTATGGCTAGCGCGGTGAGGGCCAGCGCGGTCATGATCAGACCGATGTTGTGCGATGCGGGCTCCGGAATGCGCTTGGCATAGGCGAGGGTGTAGATCAGCCAGATCACATGGATGCCTGCGGCGTGCAGGCGCTTCCAGTTGCGACCTAGCGCTCGCATGGCCGTGTTGCTGGAGGTCAGGGCCATCAGCAGAATGAAGGCATAGGCAACACCGCCCGGGATCAGCGAAACGATCGTACGCGGCTCGGGGCTGAGGTGGGTTGCCATGACAAGCGCGATAAAGTGGACCGTGTGGCTCGTGGCAAAGCCGAGGCCCCACCAGCGGCGATCCCGGGCGAGGGCCCGCGACCACGGTGCGGGCGAAATCCGCACCAGCGAGGAGGCGAGATAGGTCGCGAGAAACAGCGGAAAGCCTGCGCGCGCTGTCCAACGGGCAGCAAGTCGCCACTGCTCCGCCACGGAGGCGCCCAACGCGAAACCGGCCAACAGCGTGCCCAGACCAACCAACAGGCCAAGAATGACGGGCCATTTTCGGGCCATGTGTTCCCCCAGTTTGTCGCGAGAAAATGCCTCGGCCAAGGCTCGGTGGCAAGCCTCGCCGAGCCCTGGTTGCACCAGATCTGCGGGGGAACCGGTTGGCGACTTGACGCTATATTAACACTGGTGTTAGTACGGCGTCAGGACATGATTCTGCGGAGACGCCCGGTGAACGCCCTTACTGCAAACTTCGAGCCCGATACCTCGCACGATTTCCTGAGCCTGCCGCTCTATGACGAGCGCCGCCCGAAGCTGAAGCTGCGTCCGCGCAAGGCGCTGTTCCATTTCCGCGAACTGCTGAAGGACAAGGAAAACACCGAAGAGGTGTTCCGCATTTTCGAATCGTTGCCCTGGCGCAATCTGCGCAAGGCGGGCGAGGCGTTCATCCAGTCCGAACGCGGGCTCGATGTCCGGGCGCGCGAGCCCTTCTTGCCCGCAATTCTCGATGACCATGCCGCATTGCGCCGCATGCCCGCAGGCTCGCTGGCCCACGCCTATTGCGATTTCATGGAGTCCGAAGGGCTCACCGCGCAGGGCCTTGTCGACGAGTTCGACCGTTTCATGGCAGACAAGCCCAAGTACAACGACCAGTTCAAGTGGTATATGAACCGTTTGCGCGATGTGCATGATATGCTTCATGTTCTGACCGGCTATGGCCGCGATTCGCTGGGCGAGGCCTGCGTGCTGGCGTTCACCTACAGCCAGCAGCCTTCACCGGCGCACCTGTTCATCGGCTATATGGCCGGGCTGAACATCGGCAAGCAGGTGAGCAGCAGCGCGCCAGTGCTGCGCGCGATCCGCGAGGCTCAGGGGCTGGGCAAGGCCTGCCCGCGCATTGCAGAGATGGCGATCACCGACCTTTTGCCGATGCAGCTGGACGATGTGCGCCGCAAGTTGAACATCACGCCCGCGATGCACTACCGCGCCGCGCATGCGGTGTGGGGTTCGATGGGGGTCAATCCCTACGATCTGCTGGGCAATAAGGCGGCTTAAGAGACCCCTCCGTCAGCGCTGCGCGCTGCCACCTCCCCATTTGTGCTGCGCAAAAATGGAGAGGAATGAAAGACGCTTGGCTTGCATGGTCCTCCCCACTTTCACAAAGTGCAAATGGGGAGGTGGCAGCGCGTAGCGCTGACGGAGGGGTTCTTTTACCCCTCCATCCAGTTCTTGAAGAACGCCTCGTTGGCTGCACGCAAGTCGGCGATAGTGACCGAAAAGCCCGGCCCGCTGACGGCACTGCCGCCCGTAGTTCCGATGCGAGTCATCGGGATGCCTGCGGCCTGGATCGTGTCTGCCACAGCGCTGGTGACCACATAACGGCTCTGATCCTCGCC
>JBIPOH010000429.1:0-2980 GCA_044379435.1 Novosphingobium sp. | reverse complement strand
CGCGTCGCCTTGCCTTCGGCATAGAGCTGGCGGATGCGCTGCTTTTCCTTGTTGGCAAGGCCTGTCGCCATCTGGCCGGCGGGCACGAGGATAGTTGGCAGGTGGCCAAAGCGCAAGCTGCCGATCAGCAGGCCCGGCACGATCTTGTCGCAGATGCCCAGCAGCAGCGCGGCCTCAAACATCCCGTGGCTGAGACCTATTGCCGCGCCCATCGCGATATTGTCGCGGCTGAACAGCGACAGTTCCATCGAGGCCTGCCCTTGCGTCACCCCGTCGCACATCGCCGGAACGCCGCCCGCCACTTGCGCCGTTGCGCCCACTTCGCGGGCGAATACCTTGATCTGCTCAGGATAGCGGCCATAGGGCTGATGCGCCGAGAGCATGTCGTTATAGGCGGTGATCACGCCGATATTCGTGCTTCTGCCAGTGCGCAGGGCGATCTTGTCCTCGCCTGCCGCAGCAAAGCCATGCGCGAGATTGCCGCACGAAAGGGCATCGCGGTTCACCCCGGCATCACGGGCGCGTGCGATCAGATCAAGGTAGGCCGCGCGGCTCTGCGCGGAGCGGGCGATGATCCGGTCGGTGACCTTCGCAACGATGGGATTGAGGGTCATCATTCGCTCCAGTAGATCGTGACGGGCGGGCCGTAGCCGCGCAGGAAATCGGAAACCGGATAGGCGTCGGACCCGGCAAGGACTCGCTCAATCAGCGCCTTCTTCGAGGCGCCGGTTACGACAAGGATGATCTCGGATGTCGCCTTCAGCGCCCGCCGGTTGAGCGTCAGCCGGTCGAACGGCGCTTCGGGCGGAAGCGGAATGGGTGTTGTGGCGATCACGCTTGGCCCCGGGCGGATAAACGCCTGCATGTGCGGAAACAGCGAGGCGACATGGCCGTCCTCGCCCATGCCGAGCCAGACGAGATCGAAGGGTGCAACGCTCGCCCCTTCTTCCAGACGCTCGAACGTGGCACCCGTTCCGGCCAGTGCTGCATGAAGCTTGCCGAAATTGCTGGCGGGATGATCATCCGGCACCCGCCGGTCATCGGTCAGCGCGATGGTTGCGCCCGACCAATCAAGGTTCTGCGCGGCCAGCAGCGTGAAGACCTTGAGCGGGGTCGAGCCGCCGGTGAAGGCGAGACGCTTCGGCCCAGGCCGCGCCAGCACGCGGGCGATATGCGCGGCAACCGCTGCGGCATCGCCGGGATCGGCCCAGCGCACGTCAGTCATGCCAGCTGCGCCCGTCTCGCTCGGTCAGCGCGATGCCTGCGTTCGGCCCCCAGCCACCGGCGGCATAGGGCTTCACTTCCAGGCCGGTTTCCACCCAGACGCGGCGGATCGCATCGACCCAGGTCCACTGCGCTTCCACCTCGTCGCGGCGCACGAACAGCGTCTGCTCGCCCTCGATCAGATCGAGCAGCAGGCGTTCATAGGCAATCCGGCGGCGCGCCTTGGCAAAGGCGGTGGTGAGCGAGAGATCGAGGTTCACTTCGCGCAGCACGATCCCACCCCGGTCCAGCCCCGGCTCCTTGGCCATGACCTGCAGGCGCACATATTCCTCGGGCTGGAGGCGGATGACGAGGCGGTTGGCATTGAGCTTGCCCCCGCGCGGACCGAAGATGTTGTGCGGCACTTCCTTGAACTGCACGACGATCTCGCTGCGCCGCTCCGCCAGCCGTTTGCCGTGGCGCATGTAGAACGGCACGCCCTGCCAGCGCCAGTTGTCGACATGGGCCTTGATCGCGACGAAGGTCTCGGTGTCGGACGCCGCGCCAAGATCCTCAAGATAGCCGCTGACGCTGCTGCTGCCCACGGCCCCGGCGCGGTATTGCCCGCGCACCATTTCCTCCGCTTTCACCGGGCGCAGCGCGCGCAGCACTTTCACCTTCTCGTCGCGGATGGAGGTGGCGTCATATTCTACTGGCGGTTCCATCGCCGTCAGCGCAACGAGCTGGAGCATGTGGTTCTGCACCATGTCGCGCAGCGCGCCGGTATCGTCGTAGAAGCCCTTGCGGCCTTCGAGGCCGACCGTCTCACTCACCGTGATCTGCACGTGATCGATGCCCGCGCTGTTCCACAGCGGCTCGAACATCATGTTGGCAAAGCGCAGGGCCAGCAGGTTCTGCACCGGCTCCTTGCCGAGGTAGTGATCGATCCGGAAGATCTGCTTTTCCGAAAAACCGGCCGCGACCGCGTCGTTGATGCGGCGGCTTGAGGCCAGATCATTGCCCAGCGGCTTTTCGAGGCCGATGCGTACCCCTTCATGGGCTAGGCCTGCCAGCCGCAACCCGGCAATCGTCGGCTCGAACAGCGCGGGCGCGGTCGAGAGGAAGATCGAGAGGCCGCAGGAGGTATCGCCCAGCTTTTCGGCCAGCCCGGCAAAGCCTTCGGGGCTTGAGGCATCGAGCGTCTGATACTCCAGCCGTTCGAGAAAGCTCGCCAGTTTGCTCTCGTCGCGGCGGTCGGCGGGCAGGAATTCCAGCAGCGCAGCACGCGCCATGTCGCGAAACTCTGCGTCGTCATGCTCTGAACGCGCGGTGCCAACGATCCGCAGGCCTTCGTCGATCAGGCCATCCTCATGCAACGCATAAAGCGAGGGCAGCAGCATGCGCCGCGAAAGATCACCGGTCGCGCCAAACAGGAGCAGGGCGGAACAGCTGGTGGCGGCCATCAGTGGCTTACTCCTTATCCGGGCTGCGCGCCGCACGGCCCCTCCGAGTCCCCTAGACCCTATCGGCCGGGACTTCAGCATGCATAAGTATTCCAGCCGAAATCGAGATGCCAGCCGCTGCCACGGGGCCTACTTGCCGGGGTGCAGCCGGATCGCCGCGCCGCCGCCCGGGGCGAGCCAGAGCGGCAGCTTGTCGCCCTTCTTCACCGTCAGGCTGGCATAGGCGATGCGGTGGCGGGCCTCGGTCTCGTAAGTAGCCCCTTCCCCATCCTTCCACACGCTCGCGGTGTAGGTCTTGCCCGGATCGAGGAAAT
>JBIPOH010000426.1:0-2986 GCA_044379435.1 Novosphingobium sp. | reverse complement strand
AGGGCAGCGGCCGATCTCGCTGCTGGTGGACCTCACCAACTACCTGATGCTTGGCTTCGGCCGCCCCGCGCATGCCTATGATCTCGCCAAGCTCTCCGGCGCGGTCGTCGCGCGGCGGGCCAAGGATGGCGAAGAGGTGCTGGCGCTCAACGAGAAGACCTACACGCTCGATGCCGCAATGACGGTGATCGCCGACGACAACGGCGTACACGACATCGCCGGGATCATGGGCGGCGAGCATTCGGGTGTTTCCGAAGGCACGACCGACGTGCTGCTTGAGATCGCGTACTTCGACCCGGCCCGCATCGGCGCGACGGGGCGCAAGTTGGGGCTGTCGAGCGATGCTCGTACCCGGTTCGAGCGCGGGGTTGACCCGGAGTTTCTGGATCAGGGCCTCGATCTGCTGACCGGCCTGATCGTCGATCTGGCTGGCGGAAGCCCGAGCGAAGTCGTCCGTGCCGGTTCGCCGCCGAGCACCGCCAAGGTTATCACCTTCGACCCCGGCCTGACGCTGCGCCTCGGCGGCGTGGAAGTGCCTGAGGCCGAACAGAAGCGCATTCTCGAAAGCCTCGGCTTTGCTGTTGGCGCGGACTGGCACGTCACCTGCCCGCTGCGCCGCCACGACATCGAAGGTCCGGCGGACATCGTCGAGGAAGTCGTGCGCATCCATGGGCTCGATCAGGTTGCCAGCGTCGCGCTGCCCCGCGTGGAGGGCGTCGCTCGCCCCACCGCGACGCCGCAGCAGAAGGTCGAACGGGGCCTGCGTCGTGCCGCTGCCGCGAGCGGTTTGAACGAAGCGATCACATGGAGCTTCCTGCCCGAGTGGGCGGCTGAGCATTTCGTCACGGGCAACGAGCCGCCGTGGGTGCTCGCCAATCCGATCAGTGAGGACATGAAGGCGATGCGTCCGTCGCTGCTGCCGGGCCTGCTGATGGCGGCGAAGCGCAATGCAGATCGCGGCGCGGCATCGTCGCGCCTGTTCGAGATCGGGCGACGCTATTTCCGCGCTTCTGACGGACTCAGCGACGAGAAGCCGACGCTCGGCATCGTGCTGGCGGGCGAAAAGACGCCGCGCGGGTGGCAGAGTGGCAAGGCCAAGGCTTTCGACGCCTATGATGCCAAGGCGCTCGCGCTCCAACTGCTCGAAGCGGCGGGTGCTCCGGTCGCCAATCTGATGGTGATGGGGGAAGCGGGGCCGCAGTTCCACCCCGGCCAGTCGGCGACCCTGCGGCTTGGCCCCAAGACCGTGCTGGCGCGTTTCGGGATGGTCCATCCCGCGACGCTCAAGACCTTCGACGTTGACGGTCCGATTGCGGCGGTTGAGCTGTTCCTCGACGCGATCCCCGCGAAGAAGGGCGCGGCCTTTGCGCGCCCCGGCTTTACGCCCCCGGCGCTGCAAGCCGTGACCCGCGACTTCGCTTTCCTCGTCCCGGCCACGCTGGCAGCGGGCGATCTCGTCCGCGCAGTGCAGGGTGCTGACAAGGCTGCGATTACCGGCGTGCGCGTCTTCGATGTCTTCGCAGGCCAAGGCGTGCCGGAGGGCCACAAGTCCATCGCGGTCGAGGTGACGCTCCAGCCCGGCGAGACCAGCTTCAAGGACGCCGACCTCAAGGCGATCGCCGAAAAGGTCGTGGCCGCTGCCACCAAGCTTGGCGCGGAGCTACGCGGATGAAAACGGCCTTTGTCACGGGCGCCACTGCCGGAATCGGTCTTGCGACCGTGCGCACTCTGGTGGCGAACGGCTGGCGCTGCGTCGCCACCGGGCGGCGGCAGGAGCGGCTTGACGCACTGGTTGCGGAGCTTGGTGCGGATAAGGTCCACGCGGTGTGCTTTGATGTGCGCGATACCGCCGCGCTCGACGCTGCTCTCGCGGGCCTACCCGAAGGGTTCTGCGACATTGATCTGCTGGTGAACAACGCAGGCCTCGCCCAAGGCCTCAGTCCTGCGCAAAACGCCGATCTGAATGACTGGCACACCATGATCGACACCAACATCACTGCGATGGTGGTGCTGACGCGCAAGATGCTGCCGCTGCTGATCGAACGGCGCGGCGCGATCATCGCCATTGGCTCGGTGGCGGGGAGCTACCTCTATCCTGGCGGCAACGTCTATGCCGGATCCAAGGCCTTCGCCAACCATTTCACACTGGCCCTGCGCGCCGACCTGCACGGCACCGGCGTGCGCGTCACCAGCATCGAGCCGGGCATGGTCGAAACCGAGTTCACCGTGGTCCGCACCGGCAGCCAGCAGGCTTCGGACGATCTCTATCGCGGGGTCAATCCGATGACCGGGCAGGACATCGCCGACACGATCCTGTGGATCGCCACCCTGCCGCCGCATCTCAATATCAACCGGATCGAGCTGATGCCGGTCAATCAGGACTTCGCGGGCTTCCGCGTCGCACGCGACCCGCAATGACCTCCAATCGCCGCACCTTCGCGATCATCTCGCACCCTGACGCGGGGAAGACCACGCTCACCGAGAAGCTGCTGCTGCAAGGCGGCGCGATCCACTTGGCCGGCGAGGTCAAGGCGCGCGGGCAGGCGCGGCGGGCGCGGTCGGACTGGATGAAGATCGAACAGCAGCGCGGGATATCGGTCACGTCCTCGGTGATGCATTTCGAGTATGGCGGCGCCGTCTTCAACCTGCTCGACACGCCGGGCCACGAAGACTTCAGCGAGGACACCTACCGCACGCTGACCGCCGTCGATTCGGCGGTGATGGTGATCGACGCCGCCAAGGGCATCGAGCCGCAGACCCGCAAGCTGTTCGAAGTATGTCGCCTGCGGAGCGTGCCGATCATCACCTTCGTCAACAAGGTCGACCGCGAGGGCCGCGATCCCTTCGAGACGCTGGACGAGGTGGCCGATATGCTGGCGCTCGACGTCAGCCCGCAGATGTGGCCGATTGGCATGGGGGGCGAGTTTGAGGGCCTGCTCGATTTCGCGACCGGCACCATTGGCCGCCCGGAAGGGCCGAGCCGCGA
>JBIPOH010000425.1:0-2989 GCA_044379435.1 Novosphingobium sp. | reverse complement strand
CAGCGGCGACCAGCGTTTCCTGCACTTGCGCCGAAGCGTTGTAGCGGTTCCAGAGTTCGCCGAGGCCTGCGCCCAGCACCAGCACCATGAGCACGCCGGTGGCAAGGAAGGTGCCGAAGATCGCGTTGATCTTGCCCGAGAGCGAGAGGTCGCGGAACCAGTCGATCCGCTCCAGCATCGTCGCACGTGGCGCGGTGGGGCGCGCGGCCTCAGCCTCGTCGCTATGGTCGAAGCTTTCTTCCATTCTGATCTGGCGCACGAAGTCGGGAACAGCCTGTTCCTCGCGTCGCTCCTGCAAGCTCATCATGTTCATGCCGCAATTCCCCAGGGTCCAGTTTCAAGCAATTGTGAAGGAAAATCCTTTCCAAATGCTTGAGTCATCCGGATTTATTGACGGTTAGCCAGCGCGAACCCGCGAAAGGAAGCTCTGGACCTGAGTCCGTAGGGTGGCGGCCTGCGATTCGAGGCTGGTCGCGCTGGAAAGCACCTGGCTCGCCGCAGCCCCAGTTGACAGCGACAGGGCACGAACGTTTTCGATGTGACCAGCAACCTTCTCCGTCCCGCGCGCGGCGAGATCGATACTGCGGGCCAGATCATGTCCAGCGACCGATTGTTGATCGACCGCGCTGGCGATGGACACCGCCGTGGTTTCGAGACTTTCGATCTGGGCTGCGATGTCGCGCAGCGCACTGACGCTGGCGCCGGTGGTCGATTGCATCGCGCGGATTTGTTCGGCGACCTTTTCAGTGGCCCGGCTGGTCTGGTTGGCGAGTTCCTTGACCTCGCTGGCCACCACCGCGAACCCCCGACCCGCTTCGCCGCCGCGAGCGGCTTCGATGCTGGCGTTCAAGGCGAGCAGGTTAGTACGCTGCGCAATCGTTTGGATCAGCTCGACAATCTGGCCGACTTCCTGCGCGGACGCAGAGAGCGCGCCGATGGTGCTGTCGGCTCGCCGCGCCGAGACGCTCGCCTCGCGGGCAAGTTCGGCAGACGAGGCGGCTTGACGGCTGATCTCGCCGATCGACATGGCGAATTCGTCGCTGGCGGCGGCTGCTGCCGTTGCGCCGAGATTGGCTTCCTGCATGGCGAATGATGCTTCGCCGGTACGTGTGCTGGCGTCTTCAGCGGTGGTCGCCATGAGAGTGGCGGTCGATTGCAGCTGGCTGGAGGCGGTGACGACCCCGGTGACGACTTCGCCTACAGTGCGTTCGAATTGATCGGCGATGCCTTGCAGCACGCGCTCACGCTCAAGCCGGGCTTCCTCGCGCAGCACCTGCTGGCGGGCCTGTTCGTCCAGTTCGGCCTTGGCGCGTTCGGCGCGTTCGCGGCTCAGGCGTTCGAGCCTGACCCCGGCGCGGTGGAACACTTCGGTCGCGCGCGCCATCTCACCGATTTCATCCTGCCGGTCTTTGCCGCTGATCGCGACATCGCGCTCTCCGGCAGCGATGCGGCTCATCTGCTGGGCAATCGCATTCAGCGTCGCGCCCACGGTACGGTTGAAATAGCGCTGGGCGAACAGAGTGATCAGCGTGAGGATGGTGGCGAGCACGATCCACATCACCAACAGGCGCGAAATCAGCGCGGCGCCGTTATCGGCCATGGAGTCGGCTTCTTCGCCGAGCGTCACTGTCATCGCGCGCGCCGCTTCGAGCACGGTGCTGCTGGTGGCGGCAATCTCGGCGGCTTGGCTCCGGCGGGTGGTGGCATCAGCGGTGTCGCCATCAAATGCGGCGACCTGACCGCCCAAATTAGCCACCCCTTCGCGGATCAGAGCGAGCCGGTCTTGTGCGTCGATCCCGGCTGCATCGGCCCGTTCGGCCAGCGCAGCAACGCTGGCGGCGGCCTGTTCAAAGGCTTCGCGTGCGGCGCGGGCGCGGGCGATGTCACCATCGGCGACCAGCAATTCGGCATGGCGCTGCCCCTCGGTCAGTTGGACCAGCAGCCGCTCGGCCTTGAGCGCGGCTTCATGGGTCGTGCGAATCCGCTCCCCGCGCTGACCAAGTTCAACATAGCCGCCGACGACGAACAGCCCAGCCAGCAGCGCGAAGGCGAGGTTGCAGCTGAAGAACAGGGTGATCTTGCTGCCGATCGAAAGCGTGGCGAACCAATGCTGCGCGCGGCCCATCCGGGTCGCGGGCGCGTTGTGCTCTTGCCCGGCCTGTTCGGCATCGAGGTTGAGGGCAATATCCTGGAGCGCGCTCATGCCGCCTGTTCGTCCTTTTTGTCCGGCCCTGCGACCTGTGCGTCTGCGCGGTTCTGTTCGGCCATCAACCGGTCGATTTCGGCGGCGGGCAGCGCGCGGTAGTAAAGCCAGCCCTGAATCTGATCGCACCCGGCAAGGCGCACCAGTTCGGCTTGTTCTTCAGTCTCGACCCCTTCGGCCGTGACGCCCATGTTGAGCGCGCGGGCCAGTGCGATGCTCGACAGCATCATCGCGCGACTGCCCTCATCGACGCCGGCCAGTTCCACAAGGCTGCGGTCAAGCTTCAGCTTTTCGAACCGGAAGCGCCGCAGGAACCCGATCGAGGCGTAGCCCGTGCCGAAATCGTCGAGCGCGATGCGCACGCCGAAGCTGCGGATCACATCCAGCGTGCGTTCGGCGACGACGGGATCGAGCACAAGGCAGGTTTCGGTCACTTCGAGTTCGAGCCGGTGGGGCGGGAAGCCGGTTTCCTCCAGCACTTCGCCGAGCTTGATCGGGAATTCGGCATTGCGCAGCTGAGCGGCCGAAATATTGACCGACAGGGTGATGTCGCCCCAGCGCAGTGCATCGCACACCGCCTGACGCAGCACCCAAAGGCCGAGCGGGTTGATCAGGCCCGAATCCTCGGCCACCGGCACGAAGACATTGGGGCCGAGCGGGGGGCGATTGCCCCGGTCCCAGCGCAGCAGCGCCTCGACCGCGACGATCCGCGCATCATCGGCGCTGACCAGCGGCTGATAGGCAAGGTTGAATTCGCCCGTGGCGATGCCGCTGCGAATCTCGTCT
>JBIPOH010000424.1:0-3004 GCA_044379435.1 Novosphingobium sp. | reverse complement strand
AGCGGCAATCGATCATCAGCGCATGGCCCTTGGCGCCCGCTGCCGAAGCCAGCTGGTCCATGATCCCGCAGCGCACGCCGACATGGTCGCACTCGCCCGCCTGCGCCATGCGCGCCATATCCGTGGGCGTGATGGCAAGGCCTGAAAGTGCCGCCAGCGCCGTGCCGATGCCCACCATGAGCGATGCAGAGGAGGATAGCCCCGCGCCCTTCGGCACGGTCCCGCTCACCGCGATGTCCGCGCCCGTCAGCGCGTGGCCGCGCTCTGCCATCGCCGTCGTCATCGCGCGAATATAGTCGGCCCATGGCTCGGCAGGATTGGCGGCAAACGGCGCATCTACAGGCCACTCGGCCAAAGCCCCGCCAAAGTCGCAGGCCACCACGCGGATCAGGCCATCGCCGCGCGGGCTGGCGGCAATGCGCGATTCCACGCTGATGGCGCATGGCAGCACATAGCCATCGTTGTAATCGGTGTGCTCGCCAATCAGGTTCACTCGCCCCGGCGCACGCGCGACAAGGGCAGGGGGCGCGCCAAAGGCCGCTGCGAACTGCTCTGCCAAGGTCACATGCCGCTCCGGTAATGCGGCCCGCCACACGCGCGCAGCCGTTCGGCGGCTTGCTCGGCGGTCAGATCGCGCTGCGTCTCGGCCAGAATCTCGAACCCCGCCATGAACTTGCGCACCGAGGCAGAGCGCAGCAGCGGCGGATAGAAATGCGCGTGCAGCCGCCAGTGAGCGCTAGGCTCATGGCCGAACGGCGCGCCGTGCCAGCCCATTGAATAGGGGAACGGGCACTGGAACAGATTGTCATAGCGCGTGGTGAGATCGGCGAGGATCACCGCCAGATCGCTGCGCTGCGCGTCCGTCAGGTCCGGCAGCCGTGCAACGTCACCGCGCGGCAGCAGCAGCGTCTCGAACGGCCACACCGCCCACCACGGCACGATGGCCAGCCAGTGCTCCGAAGCGCAGACCACGCGCGGGCCATCCGCTTCCGCCTCGACCAGTTCTGCCAGCATCGGGCGGCCTTTCTCGGCCAACCACGCAGCCTGCGTGCGGTCTTCGGTCGCGATCAGCTGCGGCACATGGCTGGTTGCCCAGACCTGCCCGTGCGGATGGGGGTTTGAACACCCCATCATCGCGCCCTTGTTCTCGAAGATCGAAACCACCGAATGGCGCTGGCCAAGGTCTGCCGCTTGCTCGCACCAGCAATCGATCACCGCGCGCAGTTCGGCTGGCGAAAGCTCGGGCAGAGTGCGGCCGTGATCGGGCGAGAAGCAGATCACCCGCGCCTCGCCGGTCGCCTGCTCGGCGCGGAACAGCCCGCTGCCCGCTTCGGGCGCGGGCGTGTCGGCCAGCAGTGCGGCAAAGTCGTTCGCGAAGACGTACGTGCCGGTGTAGTCGGGGTTGCGCTCCCCGTTCACCCGCGTGTTGCCCGCGCAGAGATAACATGCGGGATCATGCGCCGGCGGGCGCGCCACATCGGGCACGTCTTCCGCGCCCTGCCACGGCCGCTTGGCGCGGTGCGGGGAAACCAGCAGCCATGTGTCGCTCAGCGGATCATAGCGCCGGTGCGGATGCTCCGCCGGATCGAAGCTCACGAGCGCACCTCCAGCACCAGCACGGCCTCGCCGGGCATGGGCGGCACCGCAAAGCCGACGTGCGAAAGCCAGCCGCCGTCCACGGTCATCAGTTCACCCTTGTCCGACCTGATCGTGTAATTGCGCCCCGGCACCGCCATCGGCAGCTTCAGGTTGGGCTGGTGCCGTATGGTCGTCGGCGAAGTTCGGGTGACCAGCACGACCATGTCTTCGGCAGAACCATGCGCCTGCCACACCACGCCATCACCCACGTCGCCCATCCAGACGCGGCCCTGATGCAGCCGTTCCCGCAGCGCCTTGTAGCGCGCGATCCCGGCCATCAGTTCCTGGCGCTCGGTATCGCCCAGCTTGCGGGCATCCAGCTCCACGCCGAAGTGCCCCGGCAGCGCCACGCCGCAGCGGAACGCCATCGATTGCGAGCGCCCGGTCGAATGCGCCGGGCTTGCTCCAACATGGCTGCCCATCACTTCTGGCGGCATGAATTGCAGAAACCCGCGCTGCATTTGCACGCGCGATACGGCGTCGATGCAGTCCGAGGTCCAGAAGCGGTGCGTGCGCTTGATGATGCCCGCATCGATCCGCCCGCCGCCACCGGCGCAGGCCTCGATCTCCACGTTCGGGAAAGCGGCCCGCAGCCGGTCCATCAGCGCATAAGTCGCCAGCACCTGCGCGCGGTAGTGCGCCTGGTTACCGGCATGAACGAGATCGCGGTTGTGATCCCACTTCAGGTAGCGGATCGGCAATTCGCGCAGCAGCGCGGCGATGGCATCGAAGAGGTAGGCACTGACTTCGGGCTTGGCGAGATCGAGCACCAGCTGGTTGCGTGCTTCGAGCAGCGGCCGGCCATCCAGATGCAGCGCCCAATCGGGATGGCGGCGATAGAGGTCGCTGTTGCGGTTGACCATTTCCGGTTCGACCCACAGGCCGAATTCCATGCCCAGATCGGACACCGTCTTCGCCAGCGGGCCCAGGCCACGCGGGTATTTGCGCGTGTCGACCGTCCAGTCGCCCAGCGAGGATGTGTCGTCGTCGCGCTTGCCGAACCAGCCGTCATCCAGAACGAAGCGTTCGATTCCGATGCTGGCCGCTGCCCGCGCCAGATCCATCAGCGCGGCTTCGTCGTGGTTGAAGTAGAAGCCTTCCCAGGTGTTGATATGCACCGGACGCTTGGCTGCATCCTCTGCACCGCCGGGCCATGTCATCCGCGCGCGAATGCCGCGGTGGAAGGCGTGCGCCACCCCGTTCGGCCCTTCCGCCGAAGCCGTCGCGAGCACTTCGGGGCTTTGCAGCACCGCACCCGGCGCAAGGATCGCCTCGCCCGGGGCCAGCCACTCGCCCAATTGCCACTGGTGCCGCCCGTCATCGACCCATTCGATGGTCTGCACGGAATTGCCCGACCACGCGATCT
>JBIPOH010000092.1:0-10541 GCA_044379435.1 Novosphingobium sp. | reverse complement strand
TTCGACCGGGGTGCGCTCGGTCGATCACGCGACCGAGACTTTGGCCTCGTTCCTTTCGAACGACTTCTGCGACGGCATTGCCGATAGCGCGCTGCGCCTGCTCGCAGCAGGGCTTCCGGCGGTGAAGGCGGACCCCACCGATCTCGACGCGCGCCTCAAGTGCCAGATCGGCGCGTGGCAATCGATGATCCCGATCATTGGCGGCGTGCCGATGGGAGCCAGCCACGCCATCGGCCACGTGCTCGGCGGCACCTGCGATGTGCCGCATGGTCACACGTCTTGCGTGATGTCGCCCTATGTTCAGGCGTTCAACGAACCCGTGAACGGCGAGCGGCAGAAGCGCATCAGCGCCTGCCTCGGCGATGCATCGCGCCCCGCTTCTGAACTGCTCGACAAGCTTATTCGCGGGCTCGGCATGCCGCGCAGCCTGAAAGAGGTCGGCGTGCGCGAAGACCAGCTCCAGCTGATCTCCGAGTATACGCTGGAAGACATCTGGGGCCGCACCAATCCGCGCACGATCACCACGGCGGCGGACGTGATGGAAATCTTGCGGACCGCGATGGGCTGATGCACAGCGCTGCCTTGGCTACCGAGATTGCAGGCCCCATGGACATGCCGAAGAAGAAGCGTGCCGCCGCCCAGCTCAAGGACGAAATCACCGCCTACAAGCGGCGGCGCATCCTTGAGGAGGCGAGCCACTTCTTTTTTGCCAACGGCTATGAGGCGACAACGCTGGATTCGGTGGCCGAGCAGCTCAATGTGACGAAGCCGTTCATCTACTCGTACTACAAGAACAAGGGCGAGCTGCTCTACGAGATCTGCCAGACCGGCATCCAGCTTTCGCTCGATGCGCTGGAAGAGGCGCTGGCCATCGAGGGCACGGCCAGCGAGCAATTGAAGATCGTGGTGGAGCGCGTCGCGCGGATCATCATCGAGAACCAGCGCTATGTGACGGTCTACCTGCGCGAGGAAAAGTGCCTCCAGCCCGAGGACGCGCGGCGCATCCGCGATCTTCGTCACACCTTCGATACCAAGCTTGCCGCATTGCTCGAGCGGGGCAAGCGTAGCGGCGAATTCGATGTGCAGCACCCTTCGCGCACCGCGATCTGGGTTTCGGGCCTCTTGAGCTGGATTGCCCTGTGGTATCACGAAGGCGGGCGCTGGTCCGCCACCGAAGTGGTGATGGACGCGATCACCATGGTGCAGAAAATGGTCAAGCCTGCCGGAGCGCCCAATGCCTGATAGCAAACATCACAGCGACCCCCGCGTGCTTGATCGGCGCCGCTGCGTGCTGCGCTATCTGCTCGATGATTTTGCCGCCTCGCAGCCGCAAGCGATCTATGCGGTGTTCGAGGATGGCGGGCAGTGGACCTATGCGCAGCTGCACGATCTGGTCGTGCGCAAGGCGGCGGGGCTGGCCAAGCTGGGCGTAAAGCGCGGGACCCACGTGGCGGTGTGGCTGCCCAATGGGCGCGAGGCGCTGATCACGTTCTACGCGATCAATTACCTTGGCGGCGTGTTCGTGCCGTTCAACACGGCCTATCGCGGCGCGATCCTCGAGCACGTGCTGGCCAATTCCGATGCGACGGTGCTCTTTGCCCACGGCGGCCTGCTGGATAGGCTGGAAGGCGCGGACACGGCCGCCGTCACCACCATCGTCCAATTGGGCGAGGGCACCGCGCCCGCGCGTTTTGCGGTCCATGCCTTTGATGCGGTGAACGGTGAGGAAGCAGAGCTTGCCCCGCTCGCCAGCCCCATTGAGCCGTGGGACACGCAGTCGATCATCTATACCTCGGGCACCACTGGCCCCTCGAAGGGCGTGCTCTCGTCCTACCTCCACCTCTACACCAATGCCGGGCCGGAAAGCTGGCACTTCGTGGACGGCGAAGACCGCTTCCTCGTCAATATGCCGATCTTCCACATTGGCGGCCTCGGCATTCCCTTCGTGATGCTGGCGCGCGGCGGCTCCATTGCGCTGATGGAGAACTTCTCCACCGACACGTTCTGGGATTTCGTGAAGCGCACGCAGTGCACCACGATCTTCCTCCTGGGCGTGATGGCCACATTCCTGATCAAGCGCCCGCCGGGGCCGGAAGACAGGGACCACGGCGTGACCAAGGCGTTCATGGTGCCGCTGACCGAGGCGGCAGGGCCGTTCCACGAGCGCTTCGGGATCGATGTCTACACGATCTTCAACATGACCGAGATTTCCTCGCCCATCGTCTCCGAGCCCAATCCGGTAAAGCTGGGCACGTGCGGCAAGGTGCGCCCCGGCGTCGATGTGCGGCTGGTCGATGGCAACGATTGCGAAGTGCCCATAGGCACGGTGGGCGAAATGATCGTGCGCACGGACCGGCCCTGGGCGATGAACCACGGCTATCACAAGAACCCCGAAGCCACCGCGAAGGCATGGCGCAACGGCTGGTTTCATACCGGCGATGCCTTCCGCTGCGATGCCGATGGCTATTTCTATTTCGTCGACCGGGTGAAGGACGCGATCCGCCGGCGGGGCGAGAACATTTCCTCGTTCGAGGTGGAAAGCGACGTGACTGCGCACCCCGATGTGCGCGAAGCAGCGGTGATCGGCGTGCCGAGCGAGTATTCTGAAGACGAGGTCATGGCCGTCATCGCCCCGGTGCCGGGCGCAAGCATCGATCCGGCCGCGCTGAGTGAATTCCTCGCGGCGCGGATGCCCTACTTCATGGTGCCGCGCTATATTCGCGTGATGCCTGAACTGCCCAAGACGCCTACCGCCAAGGTGATGAAGGCAGAGCTGCGCAATGAGGGCATCACGCCCGATACGTGGGACCGCGAGAAGGCGGGGATGCGGCTGAAGAAGGAAAAGCTCTGATTACCAGCTGACGCTCAGCTTCGTCAGACCGCGAAACATGAAGCCTTCCTGCCGCCATTCGGCGCTGGCCGCATCGATCTGAAGCTGCGGGAAGCGCGCGATGAGCGATTTCAGCGCAATCTCGCCCTCAAGCCGCGCCAATTCCGCGCCGACGCAGAAGTGGATGCCGCCGCCGAACGAGAGGTGCTTCGGCCCCTTGCGCGTGATGTCGAACCGGTCAGGCTCATCGAATACGGCAGGATCGCGGTTCCCGGCAGCCACCAGCGTCAGCACGCGCTCGCCTGCGCGGATCAGCTTGCCGCCCACTTCGGTATCGGTGAAGGCCGTGCGGTTGGTGCCGACAAGCGAGCTTTCGTAGCGCAGGATTTCCTCGGTCGCGGATTCGGCGAGTGCGGGATCGGCCACCAGCTTGGCCCACTGGTCGGGAAACTTCGCGAGGCTGAGCAGGCCATTGCCGATCATGTGCGCGGTGGTTTCAAACCCCGCGCCGAACAGGCCGATGGCGACAGTCGCGATCTCGTGGTCGCTGAGCGGCCCGTTCTCGTCGCGCGCGTTGCACAGCGCGGTTGCGAGATCGTCGCGCGGGTTCTGGCGGCGGTCGGCAATCACCGAGCCGAAGAAATCCATCAGGAAATCCATCTGCCGGTTGGCCAGACCCAACTCCGCATCCGAAAACGCGCGCATCTCGAACACCACGAAACTATCGGCAATGGCCTGATTGAGCGCGGCGAGCACATCGTCCGAGGCTTCTTCGGGCGAGAGGCCCAGCATGTCGCACATGACGAGGGTGGGGAAGCGGTAGGCGAATTGGTGGATCACTTCCATCCGGCCATCCGCCGCCACGGCATCCAGCAGCCGGTCTGCCACGGCCTGCACGCGCGGGCGCATTTCGATCACGCGCCGCGCAGTGAGCGCCTGCGTGACAAGGCCCCGCACGCGCGTGTGGCGCGGCGGGTCCTGATAGAGGAAGATTTCCGAAAGCCAGCGATAGGCCGAATGCGAGAGGACGTCGAAGTCCGGCCCGTAGAACAGGCGGATGTTCGAGAGGAAATCGCCCTGCCCGAAGTTCGTGCGGTCCATCAGGATCTGGCGCACGTCGTCATAGCGCGTCGCGATCCAGAACCCCAATGGCGAGAAGTGCATCGGCTCTGCTTCGCGCAGCGCCTTGAAGATGGGATAGGGATCGCGCTTGAGCTGCGGATCAGTCAGGTCGAACCGCAGCACATCGCTCATCCCTTGATCTCCCGTCTTTTCGCGATCAGCGGAAGTTGAACCCGACCGTCACGCCATAGGTGCGCGGCGGGGCAACCGAACCGACCCGCACGCTGTTGAACAGCGGCGCGGTGATGATGTTGTTGGTGATGACCAGCTTGTTGGCCAGGTTGCGGCCCCACACATCGACCGACCAGATCTTGCTGGCCGAAGTGAAGCGAAGCCCGGCGTTGATCATCGCATAGGCCGGCTGCGTCGCGTCGGCGTTGTTGAACTCGGTGAAGAACACGCGGTCCTGCCAGTTCACGTCGGCGCGGGCATTGAGCGTGCCGGCGGTGCCGACGGCGATGTCGTAGTCTGCGCCTGCACGGAACGAGAATTCTGGCGCGTTCTGCAGACGGTTTCCGGCCACGCTGACCTGCTTGAACGCCTGCCGGTAATCACCCGTGATGAACCGGCGATACTTCGCATTGAGGTAGGTGCCGAACAGTTCGAGCGTGAGGCCCGGCAGCGGCTTGGCGCGCAGTTCGGCTTCAAGGCCGTAGTTGCGCGCGGAGGCGGCGTTGACCGTGGTTACGACGCTGGTGGCATCGACGAAGCCGACCTGAAGATCGCTGTAGTCCATGTAGAACGCGGCGAGGTTGGCTTGCAGCTTGCGGTCCGCCGTCGCGGTCTTGAGGCCGATTTCATAGCTCCAGACGTATTCGGGGTTGATCACGTCGTTGCGCGAACCAACGTTGATCACGCCCGATTTGAAGCCGCGCGTGACCGAGGCGTAGAGCAGCGTTGCGTCGTTCGCCTGATAGTTGAGCGTGACCGTGGGGGTGAAGGCGTTCCAGCTCTTCTGCTTGTCGGTGTTCACGCTGCCAAGGAAATCGAACGTGCCGACGCCCTTGCGCTTTTCGTGGCTGAAGCGGCCGCCAGCGGTCAGCTTGAGCTTGTCGGACACGGCATAGGAACCCTGCGCATAGAAGCCCAGCGCATCGATGCTGACCGTGCCGTCCTGCAGATAGGCGAGCCCGTTGAAGGCGCCGTCGGGCGTGGCAGGCGGCACCTGTCCGGCCAGCTTGAGCAGCACCGCAAGGTTGGTCAGCGGCACGCGCACTTCGCCGAAGAGATCTTCCTTGAAGTACATCGCGCCCACCAGCAGGTCGAACTTCTCGCTCTTGTAGGTGCCGACCAGCTCCTGGCTGAAGGTTTTGCTCTTTTCGGTGTAGTTGTTCTGGCCGAACATGTTTGCGTTCGAGGCATCGAGATCGTTGCGGTTGAAGCGGTTGAACTTGCGATAGGAGGTGATCGATTTCACGTCCCAATCGCCCGGCGTCCACGTGATCGTGCCGGTGAAGCTGTAGCCATCGCGCTTGTTGAGCGGTTCCTGATCCGAATAGATGTTGCGCAGGTTGGCCTTGCGGCCCGCTGCGGCGGCCACGGTGAACAGCGATTGCCCGCCCAGGATCGAGCCGAGCTGGTTTTCCGGTGCCACCGTCGGCCCGAAATAGTGGAACGCGTAGTTGCTGTCGTTCTCGTTGAAATACTCGCCGGAAATCAGCACTTCGAGGTCTTCGGCGGGCTTCGCCAGCAAGCTGCCGCGGAAGGCATAGGCATCGCGGTTGTCGATATCCTGACCGGTGAATTCGTTGATGCCAAAGCCGTCGCGGCGGTCGTACTTGCCCGCGAGGCGGATCATCACCTTGTCGCTGCCGATGGCCCCGCCGACCGCGCCTTCGACGGTCGCAGCGTTGTAGTTGCCATAGCTCACGCGGACATAGCCATCGACTTCGGCCGTCGGCTTCTTGGTGATGAGGTTGATCGCGCCCGCCGTCGCGCCGCGGCCATAGAGCGTACCCTGCGGACCGCGCAGCACTTCGACGCGCTCAAGGTCATAGAAGCCCGAAAGCTGCGCTGCGGGCCGGGCGATCTGTGCGCCGTCCTGCAGGAACGAAACGCCGCCGTCTGCGCCAAGGTCGATCGAGGTAAGGCCGATGCCGCGAATGAAGATGCGGTTCACGCCGAACTGATCGCCCACCGAAAGGTTGGGGATCGCAGTGGCGAGCGACTGCACGTCCTTGACCCCGCCGACGCCGAGATCGGCTGCCGAAACGGCGGAGACCGATGCCGCGACCTTGGACAGCGATTCCGAACTGCGCGTGGCAGTCACCACGATATCGGCAAGGCCATCGGTCTGCGGCTGCGCTTCCTGGGCCAGCGCCGGAGCGGCCACCAGCGCGGTGCCAGCCATCAGCAGGCCCAGCGCAGCACGGCGCGAACGATAAACAAGACGTGCGGAAAACTGGCGGTCCACCATGATCAATCCCCTCAACCCCGCAGCATTGAAACTGCGTGCATTTTTTATCTACTGGCGCGTAGATACAGGTTCCGCTAGGTAGATTGCAAGTGATATTGAGGGAGGGAGTGGCGTGACCACGCTGAATCTGGAGCAGCCGGGCGCCAACATGGCAGGATATTCAGGCGATCCTGCCGATCTTTCGGCAATCGCTGCCGATCCAGCGGTCTTGCGCGCAGCGCTGGCCGAAGCGGATGCTGCAACGCTGATGCTCGTGCTCGTGCAGCTCACCGGCGATCACGGCCTGTTGGAGCGCGCGCGCCCGCACATCACCGGGCCGATGAACTACCACGAGACGATGCCTGAGGACCTGCGCGCCGAGATCCGCACGCGGCTGGCCGATGCACTGCTCGACTATGCGCGCACCGGCCGTCCGCTGCCGCCGCTGCCCGAAGGCGATTTCCTGCAGGAGATGCTCTCCACGGCGGTCGGCGAACATGTCAGTGCAGACTACACCGCGATGATGCGCGAGGATCTGGAGGCGGCCCAGCCCGATCCGCGCGGGCTGATCTGGCGCCAGCGGCCTGAACCGGCCGCGCTCGAAAGCTTCCCGGTGGTGATCATCGGCGCAGGCATGTCGGGCGTTTGCGCCGCGATCCGGCTGGGGCAGGCAGGTATCCCCTACACGATCATCGAGAAGAACGCGGCGGTCGGTGGAAGCTGGTACGAGAATTTCTATCCTGGCTGCGGGGTCGATACCCCCAACCACTTCTATTCCTACTCGTTCGCGCTGAACCACGAATGGTCGCACTTCTTCGCCAAGCGTGACGAGCTGTGGACCTACTTCGAACGCGCGACCGACACGTATGGCGTGCGCGAGCACATTCGCTTCGAAACCGAAGTGAGCGCCGCGACCTACGACGCAGCCACTGGCACCTGGGATGTGGCGACGCGCGATGCATCGGGCGCGGTCAGCCACCTCAAGGCGCGCGCCGTCATCTCGGCGGTCGGCGTGCTCAACCGGCCCAAGCTGCCCGATATCGAGGGGCGCGAGACCTTTGCAGGCACTGCGCTGCACACCGCGCAGTGGCAGGAGGGGCTGGACCTGAAGGGCAAGCGTGTGGTGATGATCGGCACTGGCGCTTCGGGCCAGCAGGTCGGCCCCACCATTGCGCCCGATGTGGCCAAGCTCACCGTGCTGCAGCGTTCGCCGCACTGGGTGGTGCCGAACCCGAATTACTTCGCCGAAGTTTCGGAAGGGATGAAGTGGGTGCTCGCCCACGTGCCGTTCTTCGCGCGGTGGTACCGGTTCCAGCTGTTCTGGGCCTTTGCCGATGGGCTTCACGCCTCGCTGCAGGTCGATCCGGCGTGGGATGATGGCGGCAAGTCGATCAATCAGGTCAATGCGCGGCACCGCCTGTTCATGGAGCGCTACCTGAACTCCAAGCTGGCGGGCCATGACGACCTGATCGCCAAATGCACACCCAGCTATCCGCCTTATGGCAAGCGCATTCTCGTCGACAACAACTGGTACGAGATGCTGCTGCGGCCCAATGTCGATCTGGTGACGGGCGTACCTGCGAAGATCGTGCCCGAAGGCGTGGTGATGGCAGACGGCACCCTGATCGAGGCGGACGTGATCATCTACGCCACCGGTTTTCAGGCCAGCAAGATGCTCGCCCCCATGACCATCACCGGCGAAGGCGGACGCGATCTCCACCAGACCTGGGGACCGGACGATGCCACCGCCTATATCGGCACGATGGTGCCGGGCTTTCCCAATTTCTTCATGCTGATGGGACCGAACACGGGCCTTGCGCATGGCGGGAACGTGATCTTCATCACCGAATGCCAGATGCGCCTGATCCTGACGGCCTTGCGCGAAGTGATGGAGACCGGCGCCAAGGCCATCGACGTGACGCCCGCGGCGCACGATGCCTATGTCGCCGATGTGGACGAGCGCCATGCCCGGATGGTGTGGACGCACAAGGGCCTCACCAACTGGTATCGCAACGATGCGGGCCGCGTGTTTGCCCTCCTGCCCTATCGGCTGGTCGATTATTGGCAGATGACGAAGACCTTCAAGCCCGAGGATTTTATCCTGACATGAGCACTGTAGCCCTCGAAATGGCGGATGGCCGCCTCATTTCCGGCCACTGCGATGAGCAATTCACCGGCGTGCTGGCGGAGTTTCGCCGCAATTTCGAGGAGCGCAAGGAGCAGGGCGCAAGTGTGGCGATCACGCTGCATGGGCGCAGCGTGGTCGATCTGTGGGGCGGTGTGTCAAACCCCGCAACGGGCGAAGCGTGGGGGCGGGATACCGTCTCCATCGTCTATTCCTGCACCAAGGCGGCCACGGCACTGTGCCTCCACATGCTCGTCGATCAGGGCAAACTGGCCTACGACACGCTGGTCGGCGATGTCTGGCCGGAATTTGCCAGCGGCGGGAAGGAAGCGACCACGGTCGGCATGATGCTGGCGCACGCTTCGCCAGTGCCCCATGTGGCCGAGCCGATCCGCAAGGGCGGGCTTGCCGATTGGGATTACATGACCGCGCGCGTGGCGGCAGAGCCTGCGCATTGGGAGCCGGGCACCCGCCAAGGCTATCACGGCGTGACTTATGCATGGACGGTGGGGCAACTCGTCCGGCTCGTCTCGGGCATGCCGTTGGGGCAGTTCTTCCGCGAGAAAGTGGCGGGTCCGCTCGGGCTCGATTTCCACATCGGCTTGCCCGAAAGCGAAGAGGGCCGCGTCGCGCCGATGATTGCGGCTGATCCGGCGGAAGTGAACTTTGCCTCGGCCTTCTTCCGCAAGGCGACCACGCAGCCGGGCAGCCTGCCCAACCTGTTTCTGACGAACCTTGGCGGCGCGGACTTCAATTCGCGGGAAATCCATGCAGCGGAAATCGGCAGCGCCAACGGCATCACCAATGCCCGGGGCCTTGCGGGCATGTACACCCCGCTGGCAAACGGCGGCGGCACGCTCGTGTCTGCCGATACGCTCCACCGCATGGGCCGCGTTTCCGCAGCTACCCATAGCGATGCCGTGCTCTGCCAGCCGATGCGCTTTGCCATGGGCTTCATGGTGAGCACTGATAACCGGGCTACCGGGGCGGATAGCCTGATTCTGGGCGAGAGCGCGTTCGGCCATGTCGGCATGGGCGGCAGCGTGGGTTTCGCTGATCCGGCACAGGGCCTCGCCATGGGCTACACCATGAACCGCATGGGTGCAGGCATTCTGGTGGGGCCGCGCGGCCAATCGCTGATTGACGCGGCCTACCGCGCAGTGGGCCTGACGTCCGACGCCAGCGGCGCCTGGCGCTAGGATCTTCGCTGCTGACAGGCGGAGCAATCCGCTGCCAAAACAGAAACGGCCCGGCCTTGGTAGAGGCCGGGCCGTTCCCGTTTGTTTGCTATTGCCGCGAAAGTGATCAGCCGCCCGGGCTGTCGTTGCCTTCGCTCGAACCGATCAGCGCGCCAATGCCGGCACCCAGCGCAGCACCACCAAGGATGAGCCCGACGCCCGCCCCACCAGCAGGCGGCGGGGGAGGTGGCGGCGGCGGGGGCGGCGGGGGAGGCGGCGGGGGAGGCGGCGGCGGGGGCGGAGGAGGAGGAGGAGGCGGCGGCGGCGGAGGAGGCGGCGCAGTCGGCGTCATCGTCGTCGTGGTCACCGTCGTCGTCTTGGGCATGTAGCCAGCCGAACGCGAGCCGGATGAGACATAAGCGGTGCAGACGCGGCGCTTCTTGCCATTCTTCATCACGGTCTTGTACGTGCGGCAGGCCTTGCCTTTCTTGGCGGCCTTCTTTTGTACCTTGCTCTTGGGAGCGCCGGCATCGGCGTTCACCATCACAGGGGCGGCGATGAGCGATACTGCGGCAATTGCGCACATCGCCCGGGCAATGAAGCCTACAGGGGGGGTAGCCATCGTTCTACTCCAGACAAGGGAACGCCGCACCAACGGCGCCGAAAGGATGCAGGTTATGTCTTTATTGGACCCTGACCCACGTAGGGGCCCTTAGGAAAACTACCTATCATACCTGATCTGAGTTCGCAAAGAGCGAATGGATGATATGCTCGCATTTGCAGCAAGATATTAGAAAATATGGAAAATTTATCACCAAATTGGTGATGGGTTCACCCGCTGGCATGCGTGGAAACCGTGATAGGGCTCGTCCGGCTTGCAAACGCGCAATC
>JBIPOH010000091.1:0-10550 GCA_044379435.1 Novosphingobium sp. | reverse complement strand
CCTTCGGGATTTGACCAAAATGGCCCATTGCTTCGTCAGGAAGCCTTGAGATATCGACATATCCCTGCGTCTTCCTTCCTCGCACTGAGCCATTTTGCCTCAAACCTCGAAGACGCGGTTAATAGGTCCTGACCCTAGACGCCGCGGGTAGCGGCCTTCTGCAGTGAATCGGGCAAGAGGCGCTGGCCAGTCTTTTCGGCAAAGTCGAGGCCACTGAGCAGGCCCTTTGGCATTGCGCTGCAACGACGCAATTCTCGAATTGCCGCCGTTCAATATGCGCGGCGCTAGCGGCGCTGGCTTTGCATCTTTGCAGATCTTCGCCTCAATTGCCTGAAATCATCTGGCTCTAACCCAGTATCTCGTCCGTCGCACCACACCATCCGCCCAGGCGGAAGCCACAAAAAAGGGGGCCGGATTGCTCCGGCCCCCCAATTCACGTTCAGCAAAAAGCCGAAGCTTACATGCCCGAACCCGGACCATACGTGATTTCCACGCGGCGGTTCTGGAGTTCGCGAACGCCGTCGGCGGTGGGAACACGCGGGTTGCTCTCACCAAACGCCTGGCTGGTGATCGAACCATCGGGGATCCCGTGCGAGGTCAGGTAGCCACGAACCGAGGCATTCCGGCGAGCGGAAAGGCCCTGGTTGTACTTGGGCGAACCCGAACGGTCGGTGTAGCCTGCAAGCATGATCGGCACGCTGGCGCAGTTGCCGTAAGCGGTAACCGCGTTGTCCAGGATGGTTGCCGCCTCAGGCGTGACGTCCGACTTATCCCAGTCGAAGAACACGATGTACGGGCCCTTGTTGCACACAGCAGCCGGCGGCGGCGGCGGCGGGGGCGGCGGCGGGGGCGGGGGCGGGGGCGGGGGCGGTGCCGGCGGTTCCGGCATCGGGGCAGGCTCCGCACCACCGAAGTTGTAAGCCAGCGTGCCCATCAGCGAGTGGGAACGCCACTGGCCACGGATCGACTGACCGGTCAGCGCGCCATTGCCAACGAAGTCAAGGCGGCTGGAGTTGAAGAAGCGATACTTCAGACCCACGTCCACGTGATCCGAGAGCGGGGTGCGCACACCGGCCAGTGCCTGCCAGGCAAAGTTGGTGTCCGAATCGTTGGCGGCGCCGAAGCCGCGGGTCGTGAAGTTGTACTTGACGTTCGCAATGCCAACACCGCCGCCGACGAATGCCTGAATGCTATCGTCGCTGCCGAAGTCGAGCAGGCCGTTCACCATGTAGCTCAGCGCATAGCTGTGACCGCGGAGGTTGCCAGCATCGCGCGAAACAACGCCGCCGGCGCTGTCAGTGATGCTGTCGATACGCGCACGGCGATAGCTCACTTCCGATTCAAGGCGGAAACCGCCGAAATCGTAGCCCACAATGCCGCCGACGTCGTAGCCGACGTCATTCTTCACGGTTGCAGCATTCGCGATACCGCCAATCTTCAATGCCGTCTTTTCGACGATCATCGCGCCGGCATCAACCTCGACGTACCAGGAATCCTTCTTGGCGAGAGCCGGCGTTGCAAGCGCCGTCGACGCCAGGGCAACGCCCAAGAGCAGTTTCCGCATTCTCATTTCCCCTTTATTCGAAGTCATGCCTCGGATGCCCTTGCCATTAGCGGCTCTCGTTTTTGCTTGCAAGCGAACCTGAGTGGCTGCTGTTGCCAAATAGCAACTAAATCCATTCCCCTAAGCACCAATCCTTATCTCTAACTGCTATGACGCGGCTATCTGCTATGCTCAAGGCTTGCCCGCAAGATCAGACAAGGACGCCTGCGCTCCTTAGTGCGGCCGCTAGTGCGCCAATGGCACTGCGTGCTTCAATGTCGATGACACTGCCACCAGATGGGTTCGATGGCGCCGCACTCAATTGCCAGGTGCCGCCGGCGAAAAGCCGATCTGCGCCGGCTGCAATGTCGAACGCGCGCATTCCGTCGCGCGGTGCCGCAAAACGCCAACCACCTTCTGTCCAAGCGGCAATCTGGTCCGTCTGTCCGGCAAATGCCCCTGTCGCACTGCTTCCGACTAGCCAGCATTGCCCAACTCCCGGGCTGGCCGGCGGGCTGGCGACAACCGTCTCGATGGCCGGGTGGAGCAGCATGTCCGCCGCAAGCAAAGCCTCATTGACTGTCACTTCTTTCTGGCTCTGTCCCGAAAACAGCAAGGGAAGGGCAAAGCGCGGGGACGCCGATGCAAAGCTGATGGGGTCGGTCATGATCGTTTCCTGTTTTGGAGGTCAGGCCGGGAAATCGACACGCAGCGGCATGGACGCAGCGTTGCGACCGATCTGACGCACCGTGAAGTAAGTGGGTGCTCCGATCGGCAGTCCGGCAATCTGTGCTGCGGTCACGGTGATTTCCGATTCGTTGGTCTGCCAGCGCAGAACCGGCGCGAGCGGTTCGCCCACGGTGATTTCCCAGCGTTCGGCTTCCTCGTTGAGCGGGGTGTCCACACCGTCCAGCCACACCCAGGCACCGCGCGCTCGCCGCACCCAGCCAAGTCTGATCGATCCATCGGCCAGCAGACGCGCCGTCCCATGCACAGGCGAAAGCGGGCGCAGAGTCGCGTCAGGATCGGCGATGGGTACGCTTACCGCCGCAGTATCCCCCAGTCCGATCCCGACGATCCGCGTCACGGAAGGTTCACCAATCAGCGCGGTATCCAGCCGAATCAACGCATCATCGATCAGGACAAAGGGCTCGTTCGCGGCGTGCGTATCGACCGCCCACTCGGTCCCGCCTCGCCCACGCAGCCAGTTGCTGAGCCGCCATGCGCCGTCGCCAAGCGGAACTGCAGATCCGAACTGCACGATCTCGCTGCCGATGCGGGCGCGATTGGCCCCCAGCAGCATCTGGGTAAGGCTCGCGTTGACAAGCACCTGATCCGGCGCGGCCAGCGTGACATCAAGCGTGGAGCGGCCATCGATCAGCAAAGGCGAGGCAGGAGGCAGCATCCCTGTTGTGCGGCCCATGCGCGCCCGGGTTCTGCCGGTTGAGCCGATCGAGGTGAGGGCGCCCCCGTCACCGCCAAGGTCCGCCAGCAGGGCTGCCCCGGTCCAGCCCGCACTGGCCCCTGATGCCGCCGCATAGACTGCGGGGGATGATCCGCTGCTGGTGCCGTCCCAGGGCAGCGCAAAGGCGCCGAGCACGGTCGGCGTGCGCACAAGGTCAGCTGCGGCATTGAACCGGCCCGGGTCCGATGCCGCGACCGCGCTGGCCGCAACCGGGCTGGCTGCAGTGCTGGCGACCAAAGTCAGCAACACGCCGTCCTGCTGCCATTCCCACTGCGCTATCTGCCAGATACCGGATGCGATCGGTATGCGCACGAATGCCCCAGGCCCGATTGTCGGGTCAATCTCAGTTACCCGGTAGCTTATCACATCGGCGGGGCGCGCTGCCCTGCGGCTAGCACGGCTGGCAAGCGTTTGCGCGGCCGCTGCGGTCAATGCTGCAGGTAGGTCGATAACCTGCAGATCGCCCTGCTCGCTGCGGCCTATGCCGCGCTGCAGTCCCGGCTGATAGTCGCGGGCCAGATCGTAATATCGCACCCCGCACTGCCGCACGCGCGGCAGTGGCTCTCGTTTGCGCGACCATCCACTGGCCTTGATCTCGCTTGATCGGCTTTCCCTGTTCGCGGCCGCCGGGCCGGGAAGTTGCACGGGCTCGGTTCCAGCCCCCGGCTCGGCAGAATGGAACCGCAGTGTTCCGCCCGACACCGAACTGGCTATCGGCACGGCCTCTCCGATCACGGCCAGCACATCTCCTGCCGAGCCCTGATCGATGCTGAACCCTGCGACACTGTGCTCCAGCGTGGTGACTTCCGCCTCAGGAAGAATTGCGCGAGCAATCGCCGCGATGGACGTATCGGCTGGGTCGGCCAGAATTTCGAAGGTCAGCGAAGGAATGCGATTGCCATAGTCGGCCAGTTCGAGATCTTCGAACACGACATAGGCAAGACCGCGATAGGCCGGGCACCGGTCGGTGCCCTCGGCCTGAACCATCAGTGGATCCGGGTCCTGATCGCCATGGCCCGCATGGATGCGCAAGCTGCCCCCTACCTTGAGATCGCCGTCAGCGCCGCGCAGCAGGTTGCCGTCGGCCCAGATCCGGCCGATCCCGGCGATGGGCCTGCTGGAAACCGCGACTGCGAACGAAGATGAGTACGTATAACTGGTGACAGACGGGCGGCCCTTGCCCGAACTTGCGGCATCCTTGTGTTCGGCCAGTTCGGTTGCCCAGATCACGCTTCCTGCTGCACGCATGCGTCCGAAGTGCAGCGGCAGGGCAGAGCCATAGCTCGACGTCTGGACCGTCAGGTCCTTCAGCCTCGGGCCTTCGACGCGCCGCCCGCCGATGATGGCCGTATCGATCTGGCGGCCCACCAGTGCTCCGATGGCACCGCCCAGTGGGCCGCCGAAAACGGTGCCGACAGCAGTCAGAAGCAAGGTAGCCATAAAGCTCAGTTCCCGTGTGAAGGCGTGGAGATCGGCAAATGCCACGCGGCGGCCAGTGGCCACGCTGGGTTGCCGGGCAGAAAAGTCACCCGGCCGATCCCGGCATGGGCATGAATGAAGCCGCCCGGAGCGCGTATCATCAGGTGAGGCTGAACCGGGCTGACCATTACCAGCAGCACATCCGCGTCTTCAGCGCTGTTTGCCGCCTCGAAGTGGTTGGCCTTCGCGAACGGCAGCAGGCTGTCCACCGTCGCGGTCCGCAAACGGTATCCCTCCGGCACGATCGGCTCGGTTCCGCTGCGCCGCATGGCTTCCGCCACCAGGCCGACACAATCGAGCCCCGTTGCCGGATCACGTCCGTGCAAGCGGAAGCGCACGCCGACCAAGCCGGCAGCCGCGGCAGCCAGTGCAGGGTTCATTGCTGCGGCACCGCATAGCGGGTGAGCAGATCGTTGCCGGGCAGGAACGGCTCGCCCTGGAAATTCACCGCGTTGTCAAAGCGCGTGGCGCAGGTCTCAAGGGTATGGTCACACCCTTCACGCAGCTCGATCCGGGTGCCCAGTGCAACGCCCGTGGCTGCCGTCCGGTCCAGCACCAGCCAATCGCCATCGATGGCCTCGATCCGTCGAGTCAGCCCTGCTTCCGGGCCATCGACCCACCGCAGCGTGCCAAACGCAAGGTCTGCTGCAGCCGGGCCTCCGGTGATCAGGATCGAAAGGCCGTCGATGGAAATCTGCGCCAGGCTGGCCTGATGCGTGAAGGCCGCAGCGGAAAGCGTGCAGCCCTCCGCACAGAACTCCGCGCGGCACGTCGGCGCGGTGCGCGGCACGATCTGCCGAGCCAGCAAGTCCTTCACCGATCGCAGTTCGGCTGAAAATCCGGAGCCCTCATGGCCGACACTGCCGATTGTTCCGGCATAGAGCGTTACACGCTCCAGCGTTTCCCAGTCGACCAGTCCCATCGCAATGGATCCGCCGTCAAAGCGGCCTGCCGCAAGATCCGCCTCACGGATCGCATCGTGGCTCAGCGCCCCGGCCACTTCCGCGCTGTCGGCCTCGAAGTCAGCGGTGCGCCGGATCGCGGATGGCACCATCCCCGGGGCAGTCCGGTGCACCAGTCCATCGAAGGCAAGGTCCCGGTCGTGGCTCGTGAAGCCCAGCGTCACGCCGTCGCTCCGCTCCAGCCGCCACCAGATCGCCACGGTCTCAAGCGACTGGCTGAACCAGGTTCGGGTGCTCTCGGGCATTTCAGGCGTCCTCGCGCAGTTCGATCAGCGGCACGCTCGGCGCTTCTCCCGCAGCAAAGGCAGCGCCTGAAACGTCCAGCTGGTCTTCCGCAAAGCGCACGGGCACGTCGAACACGAACCCGGCGCGGATGATCTTGCCCGCAGCCGGTGCGTCGGCGAACACGATCTCGCCCAGCGCATCCAGCGTCCATGCCGTGACCGTCACACCGTCAACGCTCACCAGCACGCTTTCGGCACGTGGTCTGGTGATTCGCCGCTGCTGCGCGTCGGTCCCGGTGCCATAGGCTTTGATCAGCCCGAACCGCGCCGCTGCACCGTCGCCGGTTCCGATCACCTGATCCAGCGCTGTCGGCACCCCCGTCATCCCGTTTGAGCTGAAATCCGAAGGGTCCCGCAGGCGGAAGCCGCGTGCCTGTCCGCGCCGCGCCCGGAAAAAGCCGATCAGTTCGCCCAACTCCACCTCCGAACGCACACCTGGGCCAACGTCGAAACGCAGTCGCGCATCGGCCCAAAGGCTGTTGCGGCGTTCGAAGCCCGAAGCGGTGATCGTCACGTTCGTGGAAAATTCGGGTGTCACCGTCGCAGACCGACCGATCGCGATGGGAAAGAGCACGTCGTCGAAAGGTTGCATGGTGTTGTCCTCGCTGGCCGCTCCCGCTGCGGCGTCGGGCAGGCGCGTAAAGCCGTCGCGCGCCACTTGCGGCAGCGCCCAGATGAAAGTCTCGGCCACGCCCAGCGCCTGTGCCTCGCTCGCGGCGGCATCGATCAGTGGCCACATTGTCTCGGCATCGGCGCCGTTCAGCACAAAGCCCGAAAGGTAGTGCTGGTGGCTCCGCGCATAACCCAGCCGCGCTTCCGCCTCGGCCCGCCCGCGCGTCCGCCGCGCCTCGAACCCCGCCGTCAGCCAGTCATAGTCCTCAAGCTGAAGCACATCGAAGGCGGGCCAGGCCCAGCCCGTTGGCAGGTTCGCACGCCGCGCCTCGGGCGTTGCGGGATCGAGCACAGTCGGCAGGAACGGCAGCAGCAGCGTTTCGCAAGGCGTGCTCCCCGCCGCTATCCGCACCGCCCCCGCCAGACTGATGGTCGAGGCCGCCAGCAGCGCGCCCGCTGCATCGAGCAGGGCTTCCTGCGCTGCCGTCAGTGTGCCGCCCAGATCGGGAATGATCACCGGA
The DNA here is from genome assembly GCA_044379435.1 of Novosphingobium sp. Lineage (GTDB taxonomy): Bacteria > Pseudomonadota > Alphaproteobacteria > Sphingomonadales > Sphingomonadaceae > Novosphingobium. The sequence goes on along the minus strand of JBIPOH010000091.1, from coordinate 3,684 downwards.
CTGCCGCCCAGCGCCGCCTTCGCCGCATCATCATAGATGCAGATCTTGCGGTCCATGGTCACCCACCACCAGGGCTCGCCCACCTGATAGCGCACCGGAAGTCCTGCTTCGATCAGCAGCCCGGCCAGCCGTTCCGCCACCTTGCGCAGCCAGGCGTTGGCCGGTGTGCTCGCCGGAGAGATCAGCGCGGAAGGCGGCGACCATCCGGTCCGCGCCGGGCTACCGTCCGCGGCGCGCTGCTGCCAGTCTGCCGGGCAATGCATGGCCAGCAATTCGTAGGACTGCGACAGGATCACGGTATATCCCATCGCCTGCGCCAACGAGAGAAACGCCGCGTGCCAACGCTCCGCCGCTACGTTGAGTGCAGGAAGCGCCGGATCGACCACAAATCCGCCTGCGCCATCGGGCGCCAGCGGGAAGAAGTGGCTCATCCCCACATAATGGTTGATGCTCCCCCGATAGCCGAGGCCCCGGATCGTGCGCAGCACGCGCGCCGGGGTCTGGTTGTAGCCGTCATCATAGCCCGTCGCCATGCAGATCCCGTGCGGGGGCACCATCACATCACCGATGGTCAACATGGGCCGGTGACCGCTGCAGCGGATCTCGGTCAGTTCCGCCCAGCCCGTCAGCGCGGGCGAAAACGCTGTGGGCGCGCTGGCTGAATAGCCTGGCGCCACCAGCGAAATGAACATCCGGTCGATGTCCGAAGGATGGACCGGATCGGCCTCGCCCGGCAGCAGGAACCCGCCCGAAAGCGCGGAGAACGGCAGCGTCACCACCGCATCGGTCGGCGTGCCCACGGCATAGTTCCATAGCCGCACATACCAGCCGCGTGGATTGCCCGCCGCGTCGCGTCCCTCGATGGTCAGCGTCGGCCCGTTCACCGCATCGAGCGGCACCACGCCCGCAGACCGCCACCGAAACGAGAGCGTCAGCCGCGCATAGTCGCGGTCTGTGTCATAGGCCAGCAGCGGGTGGTCCCACCGGTCCGCGCTTTCCCAGATCAGCCCGATCAGATCGTCGGTCTTCTGAAACACGGCATCCACGCGCAGCGCATCGGGCGCGGTGGTCACCACCGAAGCCATCGCCGGACGGGGAAAGTCCACCGTCCAGAAGCGCGGATCAAACCGCTGGATCGTGTCGGTCGCCTGCACCGTGCGGCGGCTTGCCAGCCAGAAGCTCATGGCCCCTCGTTCCTTCTCAGTAATCACTCAGGGCACGGCGCACCGCCTGCGCCACCTGGCGGCTGGATCGGCGCAGGCTCTCTGGGCTGCTGCTGCCCTCGGGCGAAACCAGCCGGATTGAAACGTTCACCGCGCGCGCCCCGCCGCTGCTTCCCGGATCAACCTTCCCAGCCGACGTTGGCACGAAGAGCTCGGGGCCGCGCTCGCCCACCAGATAGGGCCGTCCGGGTGAGACCGGCCCACCTGTTGCGCGGCCCGGCAGGCCGAAGATCGAGCCAATCAGGCTGCCAAGTCCCAGCGCGCCAGCGCCAGCGCCGCCGCCCGAACCGCCGATTCCGATGGAGGCCAACCCGCCGCGCAGGGCCTGCGCGGCGATGTCATCGATCACTCTGATGCCGGTACGCCGCAGGTCCTCGAAGCCGAGGCTGCCCCGCCGGATCGCCCCCAGCAGGCCGCGTTCCAGCACGTCGCCGCCCCGGCTGAAGCCCTCGACCACGATCGAATCGAAACTGCTGCGCATCTTGCCGATGTCGGCGGCAAACCCGTCGGTGCTGGCCCGCACATCGACGACCAGCGTTGAAAGACTATCCATGGGCGTCGCGCTCCATCATCGCGGTGATTGTGGTCAGGTCGATTCCGCCCGCAGGCGGCGGCGCGGCAGCCATGACGATGGCCGCCAGCTCGGCCGGCGTCGCGGACCAGAACGTGTCGGGGGTCCAACCGATCAGCAGCGCGGCCTGGCCTGAAAGCCGGGCTGCGGCCTCGCCGAAGCTGGCTTCGGCCTTGGCGTTCATCCGCCGCCCTTGAGCACTTGCACGAGCAGGCCGCGCAGCGCCGGTGCGCAGGCGGCAAGTCCGGTGCGCGTGACGGCTTCGGCAAAGGCCTCGCGGCTCTGGTCCGAAGGATGCGCAAGGCAGTGCCAGAACAGCGCCACCATTTCGCCCAGCTTCAGCTCGCCGCCACTGGCGCGTTCCACCAGCGAAAACAGCGGCCCAAGCTCCTCTTCAGCGGCCACCAGCGCGCCGAATGTCGGGCGCAGCACATGGCTTGCGCCGTCCAGCAGAAGGTCCACCTCGCCGCGGTGCGGATTGGCGGCGGGCGGCGTCCCGATGGCGCCGCTCATACCTGCACCACCACGCCCGAGCTTTCGAGCGACATCGTGTAATTGCGCTCGCCGTTGAAATCGCCGGCATAATCCAGCCGCTGGACAAGGAACTTGCCCCGCATCTTCTCGCCGCCCTCGAACGAAAGCTCGTAGTCGGTGATGGTCCCGGCCAGTGCATTGCCGCGCACTTGCGCCTCAGCCGTGCTGCCAAGGAAGATCCCGGCCGCGCTTACGCTCACTGAACGCGTGCCCGCGCCGGAAAGCAGCTCGCGCCAGCCGCCCGAATCCTTGCTGGTTACCACCACCAGCTCGCCATTGATCGAAAGCTGTGTGGTGCGCAGTCCGGCCACGGTGTTGTAGGTGGGCGTTGCGGCGCCATCGCTGATCTTCAGCAGGAAGGCGCTTCCCTTCTGTGCGGGCATCTTGGTTCTCCTGGTTGGAAGCGATTGGTCGGGGCGCGGGTGAGGCCGTTCAGGCCGCCAGCACCCGCGCCCGGTATTCAAGCACCAGCACGCGCAGCGCTTCGCCGCGCTGCTCGGCGCGCGCCTTCGTGAAATTCAGGCTGGCGATATGGAAACCCGCCGCGCTCTGATCGGCGGGCAGGCTTTCCATGCGCGCTTCGATCGCGCTGATGAGGCCCGCCTCGGCAAGCTGTTCATAGCCGCGATAGTTGAGCTCCAGCGCCACGCGGATCTCACGCCCGCGCCCGCTTTTGGTGCTCCAGTCGGTGCTCGCACTCGCCGTCAGCGCCAGCCACGGCAAGGCCGTGCGCAGCGGTGCTTCCTCGACGATTGCGTTCAGCCCGGCGGCCAGCGTCGTATCTGCCGCCAGCCATGCCATCACCACGGCGCGAAATGCCAATTCCATAGCTCACTCCTGTCAGAGCAGGGGCCAAAGCCACCGCGCGGATCGCCAGTTGGCGGTGTTGTCCGGTTCCGCGCGCCCTGCCGCGCGCCTTGCTGCGCGGGCTTCGGCGATGCGCCGCGCGGCGGCGATCAGCTCCCGCTGCACTTGCGCCATGTTGCTGCCAGAGCCGATCATGCGATGCGCATTCGCCGCCATGGCCGCCACAGCGCGGCCACTGATGCGGGCGGCCCGGCCATCGCCTTGTCGGCATCGCGGGCGCGGTGCTGATGAGCAGCCCAGCGCACGATCCCTTGCCGGATCGCATCGGGCAGTGTGTCCCAGCTTTCGGCCATCCCGGCGGTGAACCGCACCGCCACGCGCCTGTGATCGATCGGCCAGGTCAGCCGCATCCGCCCGGTGCCGTCGGCGCCGATATCGATCTCGTAGCCGGTCGCACTCAATGCGGTGCGGGTGCCATCTGTGGCAATCGCCAAAACACCGGTGATCGCCTGTACCGGCATGGTCGCAAGCGATTGCCATTCGCCGCTG
>JBIPOH010000423.1:0-3010 GCA_044379435.1 Novosphingobium sp. | reverse complement strand
TCAGCTGGCGCTGGCAGACCTCAAGGCCATCGATCCGCGTGTGGACGAGCGCGTGTTTGCCGCGCTTTCGGTGGAAGCCAGCGTGGCGGCGCGCGCCAGCCATGGCGGAACCGCGCCGGACGAGGTAAGGAAGCGTGTGTCCGAAGCGCGTTCCGTGCTCGGTCTGGAGGCGTGATGCGCAAGGTTCTGCCTGTTCTGCTGCTGGGTATCGCACTGGCCGGATGCGGCGCGCGGCGCGAACTGCAGCCGCTGGCGGGCCATTCGCTGCCGCCTGCGCCCTATGGCCGTGAGGACCGGCTCAAACCGGATGCGCTGCTCACCCCGCCGGTTCAGGCGAAACCGCAGCGCAACATCGAACTCCGCAGTCGTTCGGAGGACCGGCAGGACGATCCTTTCGACCTCCCGCCCGAAGACTGAGTGATTATTCCCGGCTTTGGCCGGACCCGGTTTTTCAGGAATTCCCGATGGATCATTTCGAATATCGCGGCGGCGTGCTTCATGCCGAAGATGTGCCGCTGCCTCTGATCGCAGCCGAAGTCGGCACGCCGGTCTATGTCTATTCGCGCGCGACGCTGACGCGCCACGCGCGGGTGTTTCGCGATGCGCTCAAGGTCTTGCCACGCGTGCACCTCGCCTTTGCGGTGAAGTCCAACCCCAATCTTGCCGTGCTCAAGGTGCTGGCAGCCGAAGGCTACGGCGCGGATGTGGTTTCGGCGGGCGAGATGGACCGCGCGTTGGCGGCTGGCATTGCCGCGGCAGACGTGGTGTTTTCGGGCGTGGGCAAGACGGCGGCGGAAATGCGCCGTGCGCTGGCGGCAGGCTGCGGGCAGTTCAACCTCGAAAGCGAGGAAGAGGGCATCGAGCTGGCGGAAATCGCGCATTCGATGGGGCTGACCGCGACAGCAACGCTGCGCATCAATCCCGATGTCGATGCAGGCACGCACGCCAAGATTTCCACCGGCAAGGCCGAGAACAAGTTCGGCGTCCCCTATGACCGGGCCGCTGGCATCTATGCCCGGCTTTCCGGACTGCCGGGGCTGAACTTGCGCGGGCTGGCGCTCCATATCGGCAGCCAGCTGGCCAAGCTCGATCCGCTGGAGGCCGCGTTCACCAAGGCCGGGGCGCTGATGCGCGCAATCCGCGCAGAGGGCTTTGCGGTTACGCATATGGACCTCGGCGGCGGGGTGGGCGTGCCCTACCGCGCGGGCGAGGTTTTCCCGCAGCCTGCCGAATATGCCGCGATGCTGGCGCGCGTGACGGAAGGCTGGGACGCGACGCTGATGTTCGAACCCGGGCGAGTCATCACCGGCAATACCGGCGTGCTGCTCACCGAAGTGGTGCGCGTGAAGCAGGGCGCGCTGCACCCGTGGGTCGTGGTCGATGCGGCCATGAACGATCTGGCGCGCCCGGCGATGTATGATGCCTGGCACGATTTCAGCGCGGTGATACCGAGCGGCGAGACGATGACTGCAAACATCGTCGGCCCGATCTGCGAATCGAGCGATACGTTCGCGATGGCGCGGGAAATCGACACCGTGGCGCGCGGCGATCTGGCCGTGTTCCGCACCGCCGGGGCCTATGGCGCGACAATGGCGAACACCTACAATTCGCGCCCGATGGTGCCCGAAGTGATGGTGGACGGCGCGAAGTGGGCCGTGGTGGCGGATCGGATCGAGCCTGCGACGATCCTTTCGGCCGAGCGCGTGCCCGAGTGGCTGGCCTGAGGTTGCTGGCATGAGTCTGCCCAGCCTCCCGCTGTTTCACCGCCTCACCGGGCAGCCGGTGGTGGTGCTGGGCCATGGCGAGGCGGCGGAGGCGAAGCGGCGGCTGGTGCTGCGCGCGGGCGGCAAGGTGATCGAGGATCTGGCCGAGGGCATCGATACGGGCGCGCGGCTGGCATTCATTGCGCATGAAGACGAGCGCGCCTGCGAGGCCGATGCGATCCGCGCGCGTGGGGCGGGGCTGCTGGTCAACGTGGTGGACAAACCGGCGCTGTGCGATTTCACCACCCCTTCGATCATTGACCGCGCGCCGGTGATCGTGGCAGTGGGGACGGGCGGGGCTTCGGCGGGCCTTGCCAAGGCGTTGCGGCTGCGGCTGGAGCGGCTGCTGCCGCAGAGCCTCGGCGCGCTGGCGGAGGCGCTCTATGCCGCGCGGGGCGCGATGCGCGCGCGCTGGCCGACCGGACCGGAACGCAGGCGCGCGCTCGATGCCGCGCTCGAAGCGGGCGGGGCAATCGATCCCCTGCGTGAGGGCGGCGATGTTGCGGCATGGCTGGCGGGCGGCGCGGACGGGGCTTCCGGGCGCTTTACGATTCGTTTGCGCTCAAACGATCCCGATGATCTCACGCTGCGCGAGGCGCGGCTGCTAGGGCAGGCGGATGCCGTGGTGGCCGGGCCTGAGGTTGCGCCGGCCGTATTGGCGCGTGTGCGGGCGGATGCCGCACGGACAGCGCCGGGCGGGCAGGAGCCCGCAGGCGGAATCGTCGTGACGATCGAGCTGGCTTAATCCGGCGCGACGATATGCGCGAAGAGCTGGTCGAGGTGCAGCTGGATTTCCTGCACGGCCAAATTGCTCGCATGGCGCGGCAGGCTGAGCGGCAAGCTCATGCTCTGGTGCAGTGCGGAGGCTTCGGTCACCGTCAGCAGGCCGCGTTTGCGCAGGATGTTGGCGAGGCTCGCAATGCCATTGATTGCGCAGATGTCCGAGACTTCAAGCGCGGCGAACAGCTGGGGCAGATCGAGACTGGGGGTGCCCGCCATTCAGGCAGGCATCGCGGCGCTGGCAAGACGCTCAACTCTGGTGCGCTCGCGGCCCTCGGCCACTTCGCGGAGTTGTTCGGCCATGGCCCGCCATGCCTTTTCCGAACGCAGGGCGCGGTCACGGACATTGTCGAGCAGGGCGCCAGATGCCTCGGCGGAGGCCTGTTCTGCGCGTTCGAGGAGGAATTCGTAGGACAGTGCCATCAGTTTCAACTCCGCGCGGACAGGATAGAGGAAGCAGGTTCCCC
>JBIPOH010000422.1:0-3013 GCA_044379435.1 Novosphingobium sp. | reverse complement strand
GCCTTGATCCATGCCAAGGAACCGGCCCGGTGCCAGTGCCGCGAGCGGGGTTCCGGCAGCGGCCAGCGCATAGGGCGAGACGCGGTTGCGGGTACACAGCCCGCCCGATCCGTCCTCGATCAGGGAATGTTCGAACTCGAGCCCCTGCACATCGCCATTGGAACGCGTCACCGTCGCCACCGCCAGCTGTCCGCCGCCCAGGTCGACCACGAATTGCGTGCCCTTGGGCACTTCGGCCAGCCCTTGAATCAGCGCGCCCGACTTCGACAGGTTGCGTAGCGTCACTTCATAGGCATAGTCATCATGGATCACCTGGATCTTCCGGAACACAGTCCGACGCCGGGCACGGCGCGTGCGGTCGGTGCCGGGTTCGATCTTCCACGTGCCGCCAGCCATCTCTTCGGCCAGCGCATCTTCATCGAGCGGTTCGCTGAAAATCGGGCCTTCGAGGTAGCGCACCCCGCCGGCGGTCAATGCCGCTAGCAGATCCGCGCTTTCGATGCCGCTCGCGACGGTGTCCATCTGAAGCGCACCGGCCAGCGCGACAATCGCGCGTACCAGCCCGAGTTCGCGGCTGTCTTGACGTTCGGCTTCGGCGATCAGCTTCTGGTCGATCTTGATGCTGTCAAACGGCGCCCGGCGCAGATAGGCGAGCGAGGAGTAGCCGCTGCCGAACTCGTCAAGCGTCAGGCGCACGCCCAGCTTGAACAACGCGGCGAGCGTGCGGTCGACCACGGCAGCGTCGCCGAAGAACACGGCTTCGCTAATTTCAAGCTCAAGCCGCGCGGGGTTCAGTCCGGCGCTGTCGATCGCCTCGCCGATCTGCTCGACAAAATCATCGGCAAGGAACAGCGCGACCGGCACATTAACCGCCACCCGGACGGTATCGGGCCACAAGGCCGCGCGCTGGCACGCTGCGGCAATCGCCCAGCGCCCGACATCGGGGAGCAAGGCGGAGCCTTCTACGATCTGCGCGAACTCTTCCTCGTCGATCACACCTCGCTCGGCGTGGGTCCAGCACACATGCGCCTCAAGCGCGCAGACCGATCCGGCAGCGGCTTCGACGATGGGTTCGAAGCGCAGGAACAATTGCTCCTCGCGCAGGGCTGTTCCCAAGTCCTGCTCCAGACGCCGGCGGAATATCGTCTCGTTCTCAAGCTCGCCCGAGAAGAACCGGTATTGCCCGCGCCCGCCATTTTTCGAGGCATAGAGCGCAAGGTCGGCGGCGCGCACGATTTCCTCGCGGCTCACACCGTCATGCGGGGCAATCGCAATGCCGACCGACGCGCCGATGACGCAGCGGCCATCTTCAAGGCTGTAAGGCTGACGCAGCATGGTGATGATCTTCATCGCCAGATCACCCAGCACCCCGCGATCGTCGATATCGGGCAGCATCACCTGGAACTCGTCGCCGCCGAGACGTCCGATCTCGCATTCGCGGTCGATCGCACGGGTTAGCCTTGCTGCGACCTGCTTGAGCAATTCATCCCCTGCGGCATGACCGAGCGTGTCGTTGACATGCTTGAACCGGTCGAGGTCGATCATCATCACTGCGCAGTTGCGCCGCGCCGCCTTGAACGCGGTCAGTGTGCTTTCGATCTGGTGGGCCATGCGGTGGCGATTGCTGAGGCCAGTGAGCGAATCGTAGCGGGCGAGGCGCGCGGTTTCTTCCTCACGGTGATATTCATCGGTGATATCGACGCCAGTGCCGCGGAAGCCCGCAAAGCATCCCTCGGCGGTGGTCACCGGCTGGCCGGACAGGCGCAGCACTGCGCCTTCAGGCCGCCGCGCCGCATGGACTGCGATCCCGCCAAAGGCTTTGTGTGCGCCGAGCATCAGCGGGAGTGACTTGCCGCGCTGCTCGCGGTCGGCGGCTGTGAAGATGGTACTGAGGGGTTGGCCCAGCAACTCGCCAAGCGGGATATCAAGTCGTACTGCGATAGCAGCGGATAGATAGGTCAGATGGCCATTCGCATCGCTCGCCCAGAACCAGCCGAGACCCGATTGTTCAAGCTCATCGAGCATGGCGAGACGCTCGCCATCGGACAGCGCCGAGGCGGCGAATGTGCGCACACTGCGGGGAGCCGCGACGTTGCGGGACGACAGGAGACCCTTCAGGGACATCGTCTCGGTAAACCTCCAGACCTCAATCCGGTAGCAGCCCGCACGGCCGCCCCCGTTGTTCGCCAAGGAGTAAAGCCCGATGGTTATTTTTCCGCTAACAGCCACCCTTGCGAGAGATGACTAAGGCGCCGCTAACTAATCCGTGCAGCACGGCGAGGATTACCACCCGCCAGCACCTGCGCCTTGGCTGCGTCGCCCCTTCAGCACCGAGTAGGAACCATCGGCTCGACGGCGCAGGGGCTCGTGGAATTCGACCCCGACGCGGTTCTCGCGCGACCAGCGCACTTGCGCGGTAACCGATTTGTCGTCCGAAAACTCGATCCGCATCGCGCTTCCTGCGGGCATATTCCACAGGCCTTCGATCATCGCTCCGCTTTCGGAGATGTTGCGCAGCGTGGCGTTGAGGCGGTTATTGTTGTGGATCACGGTCACCTTGCGCAACAAGTTCTGGCGCGGCACGCGCGCGCATTGCGGGCCATCAGCCTCGGCCACCAGATCGCCCGAAACCAGTGCGGTCGCATCTGCGGCATTCATCGGCTTGAAGTAGATATAGCCCTGAATATGGCTGCACCCGAGCAGGCGCACCAATTCGAGCTCATCGAGCGTTTCAACGCCTTCCGCCGTGGTGTCCATATGCAGCGCTTCGGCCAGCGACGTGATCGAGGCGATGATCGCGCCATTGCGGCTGCCTTCCTCGGTTGCGCCCTGCACGAAGCTGCGGTCGATCTTGATCTTGTCGAATGGCGCCTTCTTGAGATAGCCCAGCGACGAGTAACCGGTCCCAAAATCGTCGAGTGCAAGACGCACTCCGACCCGCTTCAGCGCCTTGAACATGGCGTCAGTGCCGGCGTTGTCGTTGAGGAACACGCTTTCGGTGATTTCCAGCTCC
>JBIPOH010000421.1:0-3015 GCA_044379435.1 Novosphingobium sp. | reverse complement strand
GGGCCTACATACCCATTCAACCTCAAGGAGTTCTCAGACATGGCCACCAAAGCCGTTACCGATGCCAGCTTCGCCGCCGATGTGCTGGGCGCCGACAAGCCCGTTCTCGTCGATTTCTGGGCCGACTGGTGCGGGCCGTGCAAGATGATCGGGCCCGCGCTCGAAGAGATTTCGGACGAACTGGCCGACAAGGTCTCCATCGTGAAGATGGACATCATGGAAAACACCACCGTCCCCGGTGAAATCGGCGTGCAGTCGATCCCGCTCCTCATCCTGTTCAAGGACGGTAAGGCCGTGGCGCAGAAGCTGGGCGCCGCGCCCAAGAGCCAGCTCAAGGGCTGGCTGGAAAGCGTTCTTTAAGACAGCGCCTTGGCAAGCCGCGAGCGGGGTGCAAGACTGCAGTTTTGCATCCCCGTTTCGGAGCTTGTCACCCCATGCATACCAAGACTCGCCGGTCAGCCCTGCTCCTGGCCGCCTGCCTGATTGCCGCTCCGCTTGCCGTGCAGGCCGCGCCCGATGAAAGCGCGGCAATTGCCCGCATCATCGATGAAGGCATGAACCGCAGCGAGGCGATGACCACGGCCTCCGCGCTGATGGATCGCATCGGCCCGCGCCTGACCAATTCGGAAAGCCATCGCCGGGCGGAAAGCTGGGCGATGGACCTCATGAAGCAGCGCGGCCTCACCAATATCCATGTCGAACCGTTCGAATTCGGGGTGGGCTGGAACCTTGATAGCCATTCTGTCGCGATGGTCTCTCCGCGCAAGTTGCCGCTGACCGCGATCCCGGTGGCGTGGTCGCCGCCGACGCAAGGCACCTTGCAAGCCCCCGTGGTGATCGCGCCGATGTCGCGCGAGGAGCACTTTGCCGAATGGAAGGGCAAGCTGGCGGGCAAGATCGTGCTTGTCTCGCTCCCCGGCCAGACGAGCGAGAGCAAGGGGCCGGTGTTCGAACGCTACACCGATGCCCAGATCGCTGAGCTCGATACCTATACCCAGCCCGTGTTCGATCCCGATGCGGCGGCCCTGCAAGTGCGCAACCGCCGCTTTCAGGGCAAGCTGGCCGCGTTCCTCAAAGCCGAGGGCGCGCTGGCGATGGTCAAGATCAGCTACCGCGACGGGATGCTGGTGCACGGCGAAGGCTATGATTTCCAGCCGGGGCAGACCCTAGCGCTACCCGCCATCGAACTGGCGCAGGAAGACTATCGCCGTCTCGTGCGCCTCGCCAAGACTGGCCCTGCGCCGCAAATCGCCATCACCGTCGCCGCGCGCTATGACGAGAGCAATCTCAAGGCGGAGAACGTGATTGCCGAGATCCCCGGCAGCGATCCCAAGGCGGGCTATGTCATGGCCGGCGCGCATTTCGACAGCTGGATTGCGGGTGACGGCGCGAGCGACAACGGCGCAGGCAGCGTCACCGTGCTCGAAGCGGCGCGGCTGATTGCCAAGTTGGGCGTGAAGCCCAGGCGCACCATTCGCTTCGTGCTGTGGAGCGGCGAGGAGCAGGGCCTGCTCGGCAGCCGCGCCTATATCGACCAGCACCTCGCCAGCCGCCCGGTCGACCCTTCGCTCAAGGGGATCGATTCCTATGTCGCCTGGCGCAATGCCTTCCCGATCACGCCCAAGGCGGAATACGGTCAGCTCAAGGCCTATTTCAACATGGACAATGGCTCGGGCCGGTTCCGCGGCATCTACACCGAAGGCAATCTTGGCGCGGAGAAGCTCCTGCGCGAATGGCTCGCCCCGTTCGACATGCTGGGCGCAGACAAGCTGGTGGTGAGCAAGACCGGCGGCACAGACCATGTCTTCATGCAGGCGATTGGCCTGCCCGGCTATCAGTTCATTCAGGACCCGCTCGATTACGACAGCCGCGTCCACCACACCAATCTTGATACGGTGGACCACATGCGCGCCGACGATATGCGGCAGGCGGCGGTGGTGATGGCGGGGATGCTGTGGCAGGCGGCCAACAGCGACAAGGAACTGCCGCGCGCCGTGCTTCCGACGCAGCCCAGCCCGACCGATCCGTTCAAGGTGCGCGATCCGGCGCTATAGCTTGGTCCGCTCACGCAGATCGCGGCACCCAGGCTTCAGCTGTGTTTGATGGATTGCCGTTGATCTGTTTTCCGCCACCCTGTGCTCGACACGGGGTTAGGCTGTTCTTCTGGCGTTGTGCCCTCAAAGAAAAGCCTAGGCCCGGATCAAGTCCGGGCCGACGATTTCATCTGATGTCAACCGGCTCTAGGATGAAGCAGCAATCACGCACCACTCCGCTTCACAAACTCATCGAACAGTGCGGGTGAAGAGGCTGCAAAAAGGCCTTTTTGTCCATGCTGGTCGGTGCGGTAGGCGCACCCATCGGGCCGTGCGGCCATGCCGCCGGCTTCGTTGACGAACAGCACGCCTGCCGCATGGTCCCAGGGCAAAGTGCGCTCGAACACAGAGATGTCGTTCACGCCCAGAACAAGGCGCGGATACTGCTCAGCAGCGCAGCGCGGGATATCGACCAACGTGTAGAACGGTGCGATGCGCTGCTTGACGGCCTCGCGCGCCGCCGGATCGAGGAACATTGTGCTGATCGCGGCAATCGGCGGGGTCTCGCCCGTGGTCCGTGCCATGACTCGCTCGCCATTGACGAACGCGCCCTGGCCCTTGTGCGCGGTGCAGAGGCGATCCTTCAGCGGATCGTAGATCCATCCGGAAAGAATCTCGCCGCCATCGCTGAACGAAATGATGATGCCGAACGGAGGCTTGCCCACCGCGAAATTGTTGGTGCCGTCCACCGGATCGATGATCCAGCACGGCCCGCTGTCGAGCCGGGCGGAAAGCGCGGGATCGGCATGGACGGCTTCTTCGCCCACAATGGCCGCATCGGGCAAGATCGCGGCCAGCCCTGCGGCCAGCATAACTTCCGCCTCGGTATCAGCAATCGTGACCATGTCATTGATTGCCTTGTCGATCACTTCATGCGCCGCCAGCGTCTGATAGCGCGGCATGATGACCTCGGCGGAAACCC
>JBIPOH010000420.1:0-3016 GCA_044379435.1 Novosphingobium sp. | reverse complement strand
AAGTACGGTCCCTGCTGCCCCCGGCTCCAGCGCGGTCAGCGCCTCGCTCAAGGCCCACTGCGTCGGCGCGCCGCGCCGCCCGTAATAGAACTTGCCGTCCTCGTTGGCCGGATGCGCCCTGAGCGCGGCCATATCGGGATAGAGATGCGTGCTCGCCCGGTAAACCGGCGGATTGACCACCGCGCCGGGATGGTCCGCGCTTCCTGTCCACGCCGCCCGCCGGCCAATGCCCACCAGCAGCGTGCCGGTGCCGACGCCTTCGTTGTCATGTTCCGCCATGGATTGGCTTTAAGCGGATTTGCCGAGAAAGGGAATTACCCCGCCGCGCCTACTTGGCTGCCCCGGTCTCCTTCGGAGTTTCCGGGTCCGCGCCCCATTCGCTCCAGCTGCCGTCATAGAGCGCCGCGTCATTCTTGCCGATCAGTTGCAGCGCGAAGAGCAGCGCGCTGGCGGTTACGCCCGAACCGCAGCTGGTGATCAGCGGGCGCGAAAGGTCCACGCCTGCTTCCTCGAACACGCTGCGGATCTCGCCGGGCCCTTTCCACGTGCCATCGGCTCGAAACAGGTTGGCGAAATAGACATTGCGCGCGCCCGGGATGTGCCCGCTGGCCAGACCCGGTTTCACTTCGGCCACCTCGCCCGTAAACCGGCCCGGCCCCCGCGCATCAATCACGAGTTCCGCAGCGGTCTCGAGGTTTGCCAGCACATCGGCCTTTGAGCGGACATTGCGCTCGTCGCTCCAGGCGGTGAAGTGCCGGTGCCGCAAGGTCTCGCGCCCTTGTGCGCATTTGCGCCCTTCGGCCTTCCACTTCGCGATCCCGCCATCGAGCAGCGCCACATTGGCCGCGCCGAACATCGTCAGCATGAACCACGCGCGCGCGGCCGTTTTCACCGGGCTGTCATCGTAAAGCACGATGCGGCTGCCATCGCCGACGCCAAGGCTCTGCATCCGGCTGGCGAAGCGCTCGGCGCTGGGCAGCATGTTGAGGCCAGGCCGGGCGGGATCGGCCAGTTCGGCAAGGTTCATGAACACCGCGCCGGGAATGTGGCACGCTTCGTATTCCAGCACCGGATCGCGGCCGTGCTCGGGCAGGAATGCGCTGGCATCAACGATGCGCAGATCACTCGCGCCCAGCTCGCTGGCGAGCCACTGGGTCGAGACCAGGGTTTCCATGGGTAAGCTCCGTCCTGCATGTGGCCCGTCTGCGCGGGTCGTTGCGTAACAGACTAGTCGTGCGGTGCTCTCTCGTCACCCTGAATTCTGCCCCAAGCGCCTGCTTGCCCCTTCGTTCGCACCGGTGCAAAGGCGCGGCACGCGAAAGGACCTGACATGACCGAAATCGGCGCCACCCCTCTCTACCTCGGCCAGAGCAGCAGTCTGCCCGCTTCGCCCGAGGAGGCCGTCCTCGATTATGTGCCCAATCCGCGTGCGGGTTCGCTGTTCCTCGTGCGCTTTGCCGCGCCGGAATTCACCTCGCTCTGCCCGGTGACGGGCCAGCCTGATTTCGCGCACATCGTGATCGATTATGCGCCGGGCGAAACCATCGTGGAATCAAAGTCCTTGAAGCTGTTCCTCGGATCGTTCCGCAACCATGCCGGCTTTCACGAGGACGTGACGGTGGGCATCGGCCAGCGCCTGTTTGCCGAAATGAACCCGCGCTGGCTGCGCATCGGCGGCTACTGGTATCCGCGCGGCGGCATCCCGATCGACGTGTTCTGGCAGTCTGGCCCCCCGCCCGAAGCCCTGTGGGTTCCGGATCAGGGGGTCCAGTCCTATCGCGGCCGCGGGTAAGCGGCGGCCGCTTACCTTTGACAGGCGCTTACCTTCTCCAGGCATTGTGCGCTGCCGTTTTGTCGATCCACTGGTCGATTCGCATGTATTCGCGGCCGATCCGGCTTGCTGCGCGGTAATCACCCTCGCGGCACTCGTGCCGTTCGCGCCACTGCAGCCGGTTGATGGCGTTCTGGATGCGCTGGCCGGTCCAGCCGTCGATCAGGCCCCGGTTCATCTGGACGCGCAAGTTGCGTTCCAGCGTGAAGCCGCGCTGGCCAGAGCAGGTCGTCTCGACGACATGGTGGTTGAAGCCTGCGCCGCTGGGCCCCGCGCCATTCCAGCCGCCGCCCTGAGGGTGAGCATATCCGTAGCCCGGCCCGTGCCAGTCGTGCGCATTGGCGCAGCCGCTGATCGTCATCGCACCGCCTAGCGAAAGTGCGGCGGCAAGAACCCTGGTCATCGTCGTCATCGTCGGTCTCCCTCGTCGGCCCTTGATTGGTGCCGATGAAGCCAAGCTGCCTGATTCGCCGTGGCATGAGCCTGAATGCGTCGTTGGCATTCGTTCAGGTTTGGAGCTTCTTTCATGAACGAAATGCGCGCCCCCTTGCGCGCCGCGAAGTCCCTGCCGAAAAGGGTGGTCAAGAGGGCAGCCGGATCAACGCGGCGCCCTGCGAGGAGAGAGTGCACATGAACGGCGATACCGATTTCACCGGCCGCAAGGTCCTTGTCGTCGGCGGATCGAGCGGCATCGGCAATGGTGTGGCCCACGCCTTCGCAGCGCGCGGGGCGGCGGTCCACGTCTGGGGCACGCGCGCCCACGCGCAGGATTATGATCCCGCCGAAGGTTCCGACCTCTCCGGCCTTGGCTATACCTGCGTCGACGTGTCCGATCCCGATGCCATCGAAGCCGCCCCGATGCCGTTCGATAGCCTCGATGTCCTCGTCCTGAGCCAGGGCACCGTTGTCTACAAACGCGGTGAGTTCGAGCGCGCGGGCTGGGACAAGGTCATGGCAGTCAATGTCGACAGCGTGATGCACTGCGCCCGGAAGTTCAAACCGCAACTGCTGGAATCCAAAGGCAGCCTCATCATCGTCAGTTCGGTCGCAGGCTTCGGGGCCAATGTCGGCAATCCCGCCTATGCCGCTTCCAAGGCTGGCGCGGTCAGCCTCACGCGCACGCTGGGCAATGCCTGGGCAGGGGAGGGCATCCGCGTGAACGGCATCGCCCCCGGTCTCGTCGAT
>JBIPOH010000419.1:0-3021 GCA_044379435.1 Novosphingobium sp. | reverse complement strand
GGCCCAGATCGGCGGCATCGCCGAAGATATGCGGATGCCGTTCGGTCATCTTGTCGGAGATCGCCTGGGCCACGGCATCGAAATCGAACGCGCCAAGCTCCTCGGCCATCCGCGCATGAAACACGACCTGCAGTAGCAGATCGCCAAGTTCCTCGCGCAGGGCCGCCAGGTCGTCGCGCTCGATCGCGTCGGCCACTTCATAGGCTTCCTCGATCGTGTAGGGCGCGATAGTCGCGAAAGTCTGTGCGACATCCCATTCGCAGCCATTCACCGGATCGCGGAGCCGCGCCATGATCGCCAGAAGCCGGGTGATTCCCGCTTCCGCACCAGCCTTTGCGGCAGGGGAGACTTTGGAAGGGGAGCTCATAGCGGCTGATCCTTGAGTTCGATAATATTTATTATGTTAAATGACATACCGCCATTCAGCTGCGATAACCCGCAAACGCGAGCGCAGCTGCAAGTATGACCACCACCCACACCGCGGCCATCATCATCCCGGAAGAAAGCCTAAGGCCGCGCAGCCTGCCGTTCGCCAGCACAAACACCAGCGCCATCACGATGCCTATCAGCGCAACAAACCGGTCCGGCGTCACAGCGTGATCTCCAGGCCGTCATAGCCCGGCTCAACGTGATCCGGCGTCTCATAGAGCAGCGTCCGGTAGTCCATGCTCTTGTCGAGATGCGTCAGCACCGCACGGCCAGCGCGGCAGGCCTCAATAAGTTCGAGCGACATGGCCAGATGCGCGTGCGTCGGATGTGGCTGACGCCGCAAAGCATCGACCACCAGCACATCGACTTTGTCGAACAGCGCGACCATCTCGCCGGTAATCGCACTGAAATCCGTCGCGTAACCGATTGACTTTCCGTCCTGATCAAACCGGAAAGCAGTGGTCTGCGCGGGTCCGTGCGGCATCTGGCAATGCGTCACACCGATGCCTGCCACCATGCGCACGCGGTCCAGATTGTCGAGGTTGCAGATCGTCGGATAGCCGTGTTGCCCGGCAAAGACATAGCCAAAGCGCTGGCGGAGCCGCCGCACCGTCTCGTCTGCCGCATAGCCCGGGATCGGCGCGCCGCGCCCCATGCGCAGCGGCCTCAGGTCATCGATGCCATGGGTGTGATCGGCATGGTCGTGCGTCCAGACCACACCGTCAATTCGCCCGATGCCAGTTGCCAGCAACTGGTGCCTGAGGTCGGTCGGCGTATCGACGAGGATGCGGCCACTGTCCGCCCCTTCGACCATGATGGCTACGCGCGTGCGCCGGTTGCGCGGCTCTTCCGGGTCGCATTCGCCCCAGTCGTTGCCGATGCGCGGCACCCCGGTGGACGTGCCCGAACCGAGAACAGTCAGCCTCATGCCTGCGCTCTGGTGAACAGGCGAAAGAAGTTCGCACTGGTCAGGTCCGCCAACTCATCGGCCGTCGTTCCGCGCAAATTGGCCACAAACGCGCAGGTATCGGAAACAAAGCCCGGCTCGCAGACCTTGCCCCGATGCGGCACCGGCGCAAGGAACGGCGCATCGGTTTCCACCAGCAGCCGATCGTCAGGCACCTCGGCAGCAAACGCCTGCAAGTCCTTGGCATTTCTGAATGTCACGATGCCCGAGATCGATATCGTCAGCCCCAGATCGAGCACAGCCCGGCCAAACTCCGCGCTCGCGGTGAAGCAATGGATAAGCGCCGGAAACGCCCCTTTGGCCATTTCCTCGGTCAGAATACGCAGCGTATCGGCTTCGGCATCGCGCGTGTGAATCACGATGGGCAGACCCGTCTCGCGCGCGACGCCGATATGCACCCGAAACAGGTCCTGCTGCACCTGCCGGTCGGAGTGATCGTAGTAGTAGTCCAGCCCGGTCTCGCCGATCGCGATCACCTTCGGATCTGCCGAAGCCGTCCGCAGCGCCTCGGCACCAAGGTCGGCGTGAGCGTCGGCTTCGTGCGGGTGAATGCCGATGCTGGCCCAGACGTCTGGCTCACGGTGCGCGGTGGCGACCACGGCGTCCCATTCGCTCTGCCGCGTGGAGATGTTGAGGAAGCCGGAGATGCCCCGCACCCGCGCGCGCGCCAGCACGTCGCCCTGCGTTTCGATCAGGCCCTTGTAATTGAGGTGGCAGTGCGAATCGATCAGCATCAGCCGGCGTCTTCCTCGGGCAGTTCAAGGCGCGGAAATGCCGGGCTCGGCGCAGCAAGGTTCTCGCCGGTTGCGACGCGCGCCATAAACCAGTCAGCCTTGGTCAGTGCGGTGAAGCCGCGCTCGTCGCCCGGAATTCCAAGCTGATCCAGCACCTTGTCTGCCGCTGTTGGCACCACCGGGCGGATCGCGATGGTGAGATCGCGGATCGCCATGAACAGCGTCATCAACACGGCGCGCATCCGTTCCGGATCACTCTTGCGCAGCGCCCAGGGCGCCTGCTCGTCGACATACTGATTGCAGGCAAACACAGCGCGCATCCACGCGTCAATCCCGGCGGAGAAGTTCAGCGCGGCAAACTCGCGCGGCAGTTCATCATGGCAAGCCTCGAACACGGCGGCGAGCAGGCGGTCATCCGCCTCGGCGCTCGCAAATTTCACAAGTTCACCGTCCATGTTCTTGAAAATCATGGAAAGCGTCCGCTGAACCAGATTGCCGTAGCTGTTCGCCAGCTCCGCATTGCAGCGCGTCACGATGGCTTCGGGCGAATAGGACCCGTCCTGCCCGAAGACGACATCGCGCATCAGGAAATAGCGCAGGGTATCGACGCCGAACCGCTCCGCCAACGCCAGCGGATCGGTGACATTCCCGAGCGACTTCGATTCCTTCTGACCGCGGTTGAGCAGGAAGCCGTGGCCGAAGACCTGTTTCGGCACCGCCAGCCCTGCGCTCATCAGGAAAGCGGGCCAGTAGATCGTGTGGAAGCGCACGATATCCTTGCCGATCAGGTGCAGATCAGCTGGCCAGTACTTCGCGTAATCACCGGTTTCATCAGGAAAACCAAGGCCAGTGATATAGTTGGTCAGCGCATCAACCCACACGTACATGACA
>JBIPOH010000417.1:0-3032 GCA_044379435.1 Novosphingobium sp. | reverse complement strand
TGCCGACCGCATCGCGCCGCTGGTCAACTGGGTGCGCCAGTTGTTCCCAGGCGTCGGCGTGGGCGAAGTCCTGCCGTGGGCGGGCCTGCGGCCCATGCTGCCCGACATGATGCCGCGCGTCGGCGCCGGACGGCGGCCGCGGGTGTTCTATAACACGGGCCACGGTCATCTTGGCTGGACGCTCAGCGCCGTCACGGCGCAGATGGTCGCCGCCAGCATCGAGCAATCGCTGGAGGATGCCAGCGCGCTGCGAGTCGCTTGAATCGGGCGGACCCGGCGTCTGACGCGCCGGGTCCGATCCGGATCGTTACCTATTTTATGGTGGAGCTTCCTGCCCGCCTAAAAGCCCGCCCGCTGGGGCCGTTCTTCCTTTTGAGGCCGGAGTACGGCTCCGCGAAAAGGGAACACCGCCATGCTGATCAAGCAAGCTGCAGGTAACGAGGCCAATCCCTGGGGTGCAGCACCCTGCGGCCCACTGATCCCCGCCACGTATCGCCGGGGCGTGCTGCGCGCCAAGGTCACGCTCAGCGATCTGACCTGCCGTTCGGCGCGGATCGATTCGATGGAAGCGCTCAAGACTGGAATGCTGGTGTGGATCACCCTGCCGGGGCTGGAAGCGCGCCCCGCGACTGTCGACTGGACCAGCGGCTTCACCGCTGGTCTGCGCTTCGAAGCCCCGCTGCATCCCGCCGTGCTAGATGCAATCCTGGATGGGCGCATCGGCTCGGTTCACTGAGGAAACGGCGCCGGGCCGCCGCAGCGACCCGGCAATCCTGTGACGATCCCGCTCAGACCACGATGAAATCGGCGTTGGTCAGCGCAAGGTTCGTGGCAAGGCTGGCGAACTGGATCGCGCTGTTGAAGCCCGACCCGTCGGAATCGAACAGCAAGGCGCCCGTGGTATCGTCGTAGATGATGCGATCCAATGCATCGAGTGCGCTGGCCCCGATCACGAACGCATTGGCATCCAGCCGTCCACCCGACAGGCCGGTAAAGATCGAGCTGGCTAGCTGGATGATGTCGTCAACAACCGAAAAGTCGCTGATCGTATCGATGTTGCCTGCGCCCAGCACGCTGGTGAAAGCAAACGTATCCGGGCCGGTGCCCCCAGTAAGGGTATCGGTACCCAGCCCCCCATCGAGGACATCCGCGCCGCCAAGGGCGTTGAGAACATTCGCCCCGCCATTGCCGATCAGCGTGTTGGCCTGACCGTTGCCCGTGCCCGAGGTGGCGCCCGAACCGGTGAGCACCAAACGTTCGGCGAAGATGCCTGCCAGATTGAAGCTGATCGCGCTGTTGACCGTGTCGAACCCTTCACTGGCCTTCTCGATCACCTTGTCGCCAGCATGGTCGACAGAATACGTATCATCGCCCAAGCCGCCGGTCATCGAATCCGCGCCGCCAAGTCCGTTCAGCGTGTTTGCCGCAACATTGCCGACCAGCGTGTTGGCCTGGCTGTTGCCGGTGCCCGAGATCGCATCTGCGCCGGTCAGCTCAAGCCGTTCGATGAACGTGCCAGCGAGGCTGAAGCTCACCGAGCTGAACACCCTGTCAAAGCCTTCGTTCACCAGTTCGGTCGTCCGGTCGCCGACATTGTCGACAAAATAGGTGTCGTCGCCCAGGCCGCCCAGCATCGTATCGGCTCCGCCTAGCCCGTCGAGCGTATCCATCCCGCCGAGCCCGCTGAGCGTATTGGCTGCTTCATTGCCGATCAGGGTATTGGCCTGGCCATTGCCGTTGGCCGAGAGTGCAGCGATGCCGGTCAGCTCAAGCCGTTCGATGAACGTGCCGGCGAGGTTGAAGCTCACGGAGCTGAGCACCGTGTCAAAGCCTTGGTTGGCCAGTTCGATCGTCTTGTCGCCAACATTGTCGACCTGATAGGTGTCGTCGCCCAGACCGCCCGACATCCTATCCGCGCCGCCAAGTCCGTTGAGTGTATTGGCCGCCGCATTGCCGATCAGAGTGTTGGCCTGGCTGTTGCCGGTGGCCGAGATCGCATCCGTGCCGGTCAGCTCAAGCTGTTCGATGAACGTGCCCGCCAGATTGAAGTTGACCCAGCTTAAGACGATGTCGAAGCCTTGGTTGGCCAGTTCGAGCGTCTTGTCGCCCACATTGTCGACAAAATAGATATCATCGTTGAGACCGCCGCTCATTTCATCCACGCCGACCCCGCCATCGAGCGTGTCTTCGCCGCCCTCACCGACGATCGTGTCGTCGCCGCGCATCCCGAACAGCTGGTTTGCGCCTGCCGCGCCGATGATGAAATCATCGCCATCGCCGCCGATTGCGTTCTCGATGCCGGAGAACGTCGTCGAGATACCGTCGATCACACCGACAAATCCCGCAGGCGTATCAAGCCAGATGGTCGATGACGTGCTGACGGCTGAGGCATTGACCGTGTCGGTCCCGCCAGTGGTGTCCACCACATCGACGACGTGTCCGCCTAGCCCGGCATAATCGGAGTATTCGTCGGTATAGACGTAGCGGTCGTTTGCGGTGAACGCGCCAAAGGTGGTCAGCACGATGTCGCTAACAGTCAGCACATCGCCGCCTGCATCGTCGACGATCCGCACGCTCCAGTCTCCTGACGCGCGTTCTCCGCGAAACGCCTGAGTCTCGAACGTCCAGGTGCCATCGAAAACGAGGCTGCCGGCCTGATCCGAGGAAAGAATGCTGACCGTGCCACTCGGCGAGATGACTTCGATATCCACATCGGCCATAAACGTCGTGGAGAAAGTGACCTGCACCGTAACCCGCTCGACGACGTCGTCGAACTCTACATTGCCGCTGAAGAGGGTGCCGGCAGGGGTGGCATCGGGTATGATTGTCGGGGTATTCAGAAGGTCGATGGTATTGGTGTATTGATTCGCGGTGTTCTGCGCCGATTCTCCTCCCAATTGCCAGGATTCGGCCATCCGCACCGCCGCCAGCGCGTCAACCAGACCATAGCCGTAGTCGTTCGAAAAATGCAGCCCGCCGCCGTTCCATGTGGCAGCAGCGTTCCAGCCCCAGTCAAACCGTTCGGAGCCTGC
>JBIPOH010000090.1:0-10656 GCA_044379435.1 Novosphingobium sp. | reverse complement strand
GACAACGCCCCCGCCCACAGTGCCAAGGCCGGCGAGCGCGATGCGCAAAGGTTCGCTCATGATAGTCCTCACTAAATCTTATCTGGCGCCTTAGGGGAGCCGATGATCGGTCGCAACCGGGGGCACTACAGGCTTCAGGATGCCGGCCGTTTGCGCAGGCAGGGGCCAAGATCGGCCAGTACGTGCGCATAGTCCTCGGCGGCGATTCGCCGGTCAGCCAGCGTGGTGGAGATGTTGGCGCGCTCTGGCATGCGGCGGGGAAGGCCGCAGGCTAACCGGTACCAGGCGAGGGAAGCGGGAAGCGGCGGACGCGCGGCCGAATCGACGATCTCGGTGAAGCTCACGCCCCATGTCACCGGCTGACCCGGGCGGCGCAGGACCGAGATCGATACCGGCGCACCGGTTGCCGTGCCCAGAAACAGCTGCGTTTCGCCTTCACCCGCAAGGTTGCCCGAAACGTGCAGCGCCTCGCGCAGCGCGGTGATCGCGGGCGGGGAATCGGGCTGCGCGGATTCGCTGAGGATCGCGCGCAGCGTCGCCTCGCGCGCCGGGGTGTGCGCCAGCATGGCATCGGGCGCGACCAGTTGCAGTTCACCCGGACGATCGGGAACCGGGCGGGCCAGCACCAACATGTCCAGCCGGTTGAGCTTCGGCGGCTTGCCGCGCGCATCGAGCGGCACATCGGCGAGGAAGCGGGTCGATTCGCCGGGATCCTGCCCGAACAGCAACGCCCGGCTGCGCGCCTCGATATAGAGCCGAGCGCGGCCCTCGGGCAGACCCGGCGCTTCTTCGGGCTTCAACTGCACGGCCTTGCGCACTTCGATCTGGAGCACGAGCTGTGCTGGTAACACAAGGTCGACAAGATCGGCGTAGGCAAGATCGGGATCGGATTCGAGGCCCGGCGCCATCGGAATGGCAATAGCCGTTTCCTGCCCGTAGCTTGGAACTGCACTGCCGCAAGCGAGCATGGCAGCCGCTGTGATGCAGGCAAAGCCGGCGCGGGCGGGGCGGAGCAGGCTAGGGCGTCTGGAGTACGGCATCGCTTGGGTCCTTGGATATGCAGGCGGGGCATTCGCAGGTGGGGCATTGGCAGGGCGGCATTAACAGGGTGGCGGTTGCTGGCCAGATTCACCTCTGCATGTTTCAGGCAGCGAAACCGTGAATTGAAGGTTAACCGATAAAGCATTTGCGCGCCTATGGCTTCGGCGTTAAAGCTCCCGGTCGTCGGGGATTTCAACAATGAAAACTCACAAAAGCCGTCGCCGGGTTCCTTGCACCCGATGTCGGCGGTCCGGTTTGCCGGCAGGGTGGAATGAAATCGCTGGATTGGCCAATCGCGCTGGATGGGTGATTCCACGCGCGGTTCCGTGGTCGTAGACACCCTTTGTGCTGTCTGCTTCTCGCGGAAGATCAGGAGTTTTGGAGCTGAATGGCATACGCTGACCAACAGATGAGCGGTAACAAGATCACCGCGCTCATCATCGTTGCGATCCTTCATATCGTCCTTGGCTATGCTCTGGTTACAGGGCTGGCTTACGAGGCGTATAAGAAGGTCAAAGAGGTGACCTCAGCGGTCAACATCGAGGAAGAGAAGCCGCCGGAAACGCCGCCGCCTCCGCCGCCGAAGCAGGATCAGCCGCCGCCGCCCATTGTGGCGCCGCCGCCGCCGATCTCGTTTAACGCGCCGGCGCCGCAGGTCCAGACCGTGACGGAAGCACCGCCTCCGCCGCCGGCTCCGGTGTTCGTCACCGCTGCCCCGCCGCCGCCTGCGCCGCCCCCGCCGAAGTTCCAGCCAAAGGGGCCTGCTCCCAAAGGCAGCCCTGGCAATTGGGCTACGTCGAACGACTACCCCTCGCGCGCTCTGCGTGAAGAGCGGGAAGGCGTCACCGGTTTCCGCGTGACGGTCGGGACCGACGGAAAGGTCACCTCATGCGAGGTCACCCGGTCGAGCGGGAGTCCCGACCTCGATCAGGCCACGTGTGACAACGTTCGCCGCCGCGCCCGGTTCCAGCCGGCCACGGATGGTGAAGGTGCTCCCACAGCGGGTTCGTATTCGAATTCGATCCGGTGGGTGATCCCGAAGGACTGATGCGGCAGGTGTGGTCATCGCCCGGCCGATCGTGCGGGGCATGGCTGCCAAGACCGAGCTTATCTTTTTGACCCTTGCTACGATATTTTGAAGAGGAAGATCCGAATGTTCATCCACACGCTCGCCGCAGCTGCTGCCACTGCCGCGCCCCAGAACAAGTTTGGTATTGCCGAAGTGCTGTTTCCCGGCGGCAAGCCCGCCTGGATCCCGCTTTCGACCTTCGGCATTCTCGTGTTCATGTCGGTCGGCTCGTTCTACATCCTCTTCACGAAGTGGGCTGAACAGTCGAAGGTCGTGAAGCAGCACCAGTCGCTTTCGAACTTCTGGCGCGCCGCCAACATGCGTGAAGGCGCTGCCAAGCTCGAGAAGAACTCGGCATGGCGCCAGATCGCCGATGACGGTCTCGCGGCTGAAGACGCTGCCGGCAAGATGGACGAATCGGAAAGCCACGACTGGATGCACAATTCGCTGGCCCGCTCGGAAGCTTCGATCAACGCGAAGTTGGCCGGTGGCCTGCCGTTCCTCGCAACCGTTGGTGCAACCTCGCCGTTCATCGGTCTGTTCGGTACCGTCGTCGGCATCTACGGCGCTCTGATCAACATCGGCATCGCCGGTTCGGCCTCGATCGACAAGGTCGCAGGTCCGGTCGGTGAAGCTCTGATCATGACCGCGCTCGGTCTGCTCGTCGCGGTTCCCGCGGTGCTTTCCTACAACTTCCTGCAGGCACGCAACAAGCGCATCGCCGAACTGCTCACCGGCTTCAGCACCGACGTGCTGGCGAACCTCGCCTCCAAGGGCGTGGTTAAGCCTGCTGTCACCGCTGCTCCGGCTGCCAAGGCCGCGGCTCCTGCTGCTGCTCCGGCCAAGAAGTAAGTCCCGAACACGCGGAAACGAAGTGGGGATGGCTGGAATTGCCTGCCATCCCCACTTCGGGAACACAGTGGGTTCCCATAAGGCCCGACGGGCTTTCAGGAACCTGACACAACCCGGTTCACCGTGCACAGATCGGATAGGAACTAACCAATGGCAATGTCTGTAGGCGGCGGGGGCGAAGAACGCCCAATGTCGGACATCAACACCACGCCGCTCGTGGACGTGATGCTCGTGCTGCTGATCATCTTCCTCATCGCGGTTCCGGTCGCGATTCAGACCGTCGAGAAGCTCAAGGTTCCCGTGCTGCCGTCCGAAGAGACGCAGGACAAGAACGAGAACCTCCTCGTCACCGTCGTTTCGACCGACTCTGGCGGGCGCAGCCCGGGCCAGTCCGGGTACGAAGGGTCCTCGCGCGTCGGCCAGTGCCGCGTGTACGTCAACAACATCACGCCGGTTGATAACGCCGAGCTGTACAAGCAGGCCTTCGATCGCCTCGATGCGATCGTGAAGCGGGCTGGCGGTGCAGCCAACATGGAGCCGGACAAGATCCCCGAAGTCCACATCCGCGGCGATCAAAACGTGCCTTGGAAGTGCATCGCCGGAACGATCTATAACGTGCAGTCTGCGGGTTATCCCAAAGTCGGCTTCATCTCCACCCCGGTTGATCCTAACGGCTAAGCCCTCGCGGGTTTAGCGTTCCAACCGGGCCTACGATACCAGACAGGAGTACCCCCAATGGCAATGAGCGGCGGCAAAGACGATGGCTCGCCGATGATGGAAATGAACACGACGCCGCTTATCGACGTCATGCTCGTGCTCCTCATCATGTTCATCATTACCATCCCTGTGGCCACCCACTCGGTCAACATCGACTTGCCGCAGGCGACCCCGCCGACGAACAAGCCGCTGGTCGACCCGGTGAAGAACAAGCTGGTCCTGACCACGCAGAACATCATTCTGTGGAATGGTTCGCCGATCAACGAAGGCAACCTCGTCTCGCTGCTTCAGGCGACCAAGGCGATGAACCCCGAGCCGGAACTGCAGTTCCAGCCGGAGGAATATGCTTCGTATGAAATCGCGAACCGCCTGCTGAAGATCATCACTCAGGTGAAGGTCAGCAAGTTCGGCTTCGTGGGCAACGAGAACTTCGCGACGTTCAGCAAGTAACGCGCGCCGGTTCTGAGCCACAAACGATCAAGGGGCGGAGCGATCCGCCCCTTTTTCGTTGGGCGCTCGCCGCATGGTTCCGTCGGGCATCCCACGCGCCAGGCAGAGCTGAAGCTGCGGCGCGGAGCCGCTGGGAAATCAAAGGACGACTGTGCTCTGCGCCCGAGGTGGGTGCAGGATTCCCTAGAGCATCTCGGGAAGCCAGCCGTTTGCAGCAGCTCGCGGATTGATGTCTCGCCTAAAGCACATTGCATGCTCTCAACGACCTCTGGCGGAACGCGCCCCTAACTCCAGTTCGCTCTCCTCCGCGCCGCCGCGTCTCCGCGTGAACCAATCCGCCAGAACGCCAATGCGCCGGGCCTACTCCGCCCGCATCGCCGCCGAAGCAAGGCTCTCCGCTTCCAGCAGCAGCTCATCGTCTGCAATTCCAGCGGGCACGGACTCCCGCCCGATCATCACCATCAGCGGCACCGCCAGCGGCGTCACCCGGTTCAGTTCCACATGAACCAATTGCGCCGCCGCCCGGTCGAGCAGTGAGCCCAAGCGCCCGATGTCAGTCATTCGCGCGCGCGCATCTGCCCACGCGGCTTCCAGCAGCAGATGCTCCGGCTCATGCTTGCGCAGGACATCGTAGATAAGGTCGGTGGAGAAGGTCACCTGCCGTCCGCTCTTGCGCGCTCCAGGCTGTTGGCGCTCGACGAGGCCCGAGATCACGGCCACTTCACGAAAAGCGCGCCTCAGCAGGTGGGAGTTCTGCACCCACTCCACGAATTCGTGGCTCAGAATATCGGGTGAAAGCAGCTGCGCCGGGTCCTTGACCGGACGCAAACCCCACACCCCGAGCGCATAGTCATTGGCAACGAACCCCATCGGCCCGAGGCCTGCATCCTCCATGCGCCGGGTGATCAGCATGCCCAGCGACTGGTTCGCGTTCCACCCCTCGAACGTATAGTACACAGTGTAGGCCCGCCCTCCGTGGGGGAAGCTTTCGACCAGCAGTTCGCCCGGTGCGGGGAGGCGGCTGCGCCAATCCTGCAATTCAAGCCATTCGCGCACGTCGTCGGGGAACCGACCCCAGCCCGCGCGGTCCGCCAGCATGGCCTGCACCCGGGCAGAGAGGTGGGTGGTCAGCGGCATCCTCGCGCCGTTGTAGCTTGGGATCTGTCCAGCGGACTTTGCGCCGCGCACGATCAGCTCTAGATCGCGCACGCCTTCCACTTCCAGGTCCATCCCGGCAAAGCGGAACGTATCGCCCGGGCTCAATTGGGCGCCGAAGCTTTCCTCAACTTTGCCGAGTGAACGTCCGTTACGGAAGCGCACGTCCAGCATTTCGGAATCGACAATGATCCCCGCGTTCAGGCGGTGCCGCGCCGCCTGCTGGGGATGGGTAAGCCGCCATGTGCCGTCCTTCAGGCGCACGATGCGCTGGAAACGGTCGTAGGCACGCAGGGCATAACCACCCGTCGCGACAAACTGCAGCACCCGCTCCCAGACCGTCTCGTCAACCCAGGCATAGGCCAGCGAAGAGCGCACTTCGGCGAGAAGTTCTGCTTCCCCGAACGGGCCAGCGCAGGCCATGGCCATCACATGCTGGGCCAGCACATCGAGGGCGCCGGGGCGGAAATCCTCACCATCGCGCTGACCCTCGCTCACTGCATCGCGGGCCGCCATGGCTTCCAGAAACTCGAACCGGTTGCCGGGCACGAGCATGGCGCGGCTCGGCATTTCGAGCCGGTGGTTGGCGCGGCCGATGCGCTGGAGCAGGCGAGAGGAACCCTTGGGCGCCCCCATCTGCACCACCATGTCGATATCGCCCCAATCCACCCCAAGATCGAGGCTGGCGGTGCAGACCAGCGCACGCAGCTCCCCGCGCGCCATTGCGCCTTCCACCTTACGCCGCGCTTCCTTGGAAAGGGAGCCGTGGTGAATGCCGATGGGCAGCTTGTCCTCGTTCGCATCCCACAGCAGCTGGAAAATGTACTCGGCCAGAAAGCGGGTGTTCGTGAACACGAGCGTGGTGCGGTTCCGCTGGATTGCGGCATAGAGTTGCGGCACCGCCCAGGCCGCCGCATGTCCGCCCCAGGGCACGCGCTGGCCATCATCCGGCAGCAGGATCTCGACCTCTGCGGGCGCGCCCGCTTCGCCCTCCACCAGCACGGTGCTATCAAGATCACCCCAAGGCGCCAGCCAGGCGCGAAATTCCTGCGGATCGGCGAGCGTGGCCGAAAGCGCAGCGCGCCGGAGGCCCGGTGCCAGCGATTGCAGGCGCGTGAGCGCGAGGGCAAGGAGGTCGCCGCGCTTCGATGTCGCGAAGGCATGAACCTCGTCGATCACCACACGTTGCAGCGTGCCGAACAGCTGCACGCTCTCTGGATAGCTCAGCAGCAGCGAGAGCGATTCGGGCGTGGTCAGCAGGACATGCGGCGGGCGCACGCGTTGGCGGGCCTTGCGGTCGGAGGGCGTGTCGCCGCTGCGAGTCTCGACCGTGATCGGAAGGCCCATCTCGGTGATCGGGGTCAGCAGGTTGCGCTGCACATCGTGCGCCAGCGCCTTGAGCGGAGAAACGTAGAGCGTGTGGAGGCCTTCGGGGAGCGGTGCGCCAGCCAGCCGCGAATGCGTGAAAGCAGCCAGCGTGGGGAGAAAGCCAGCCAGCGTCTTGCCCGCGCCAGTATCGGCCACGAGCAGCGCGTGCTGGTCGGCATCATCAGCCTCCAGCATTGCGGCTTGATGCTGCCGCACTCGCCAGCCGCGCGTGGTGAACCAGCCTGTGATTTCGGGTGGGATGAGGCTGGCAGTCACCCGGCGGACCCTAGCGCCTGACGCCGGAGGCCGCCAATTGCGCATCGAGGGCAGAGAGAAGGCGGAGCAAGCCAGCCTTGCTCGCGCTTTCGGCGCGGGCGGTGAGGAGGCTTTCCGTATTGGAGGCGCGCAGGAGCCACCAGCCATCCGGGGTGGTCACGCGGACGCCGTCGATGGCGACCATGTCTGCGGCCTCCCCTTCCAAGCGCGTGCGGACTTCATCAACCACGGCGAACTTGCGAGCTTCGTCCACCGGAAAGCGCAGTTCGGGCGTGTTGATCAGCTTCGGCATGGCATCGAGCAGGTCCGCCACCGAGCGTTCGAGGTGCACGGTGGCCGCGATGACCCGCACCGCAGCGTAAAGCGCATCGTCGTACCCGTAATAATCATCCGCGAGGAACACGTGGCCGGTCACTTCGCCGCCCAGCACGGCGCCTGTTTCCTTCATTTTGGACTTGATATGGCTGTGGCCGGCCTTCCACATCAGGGGGGCTCCGCCCAGCGCACGGACGCGCTCGAACACGGCCTCGCTCGTCTTGATATCGGCGATAACTGTGCCGCCTGCTTGCCTTCTCAACACGTCCTCGGCCAGCAGCATCAGGAGCTGATCCCCTGCCAGTGTGCGGCCATGAGCGTCCACCACGCCCAATCGG
Organism: Novosphingobium sp.; assembly: GCA_044379435.1. Classification (GTDB taxonomy): domain Bacteria; phylum Pseudomonadota; class Alphaproteobacteria; order Sphingomonadales; family Sphingomonadaceae; genus Novosphingobium. The sequence goes on along the minus strand of JBIPOH010000090.1, from coordinate 3,075 downwards.
TCGCCATCACCATCGAATGCCAGTCCGAAGTCGAGCCGTCCCCGCGCGACGGCGCTGCGGAGATCGGCAAGGTTGGCCTCCACGGAGGGATCGGGATGATGGCCAGGAAAAGTTCCGTCAACAGGCGTGTGCAGCAGGACATGGCGGCACCTGATCCCGGCGGGCCATCGGGCGACAAGGCGCTCGACGACGGGGCCGGCCGCACCGTTTCCGGTATCCCAGGCTATAGCGAATCCCTCCGGCGCGAAGCGGAGTGCGGCGTCTGGCGCGATACCATCCAGCCCGAGGAGCAGCCGTTCGACGTAATCGTCCATGATGTTGATGAGCTCGGCCGTCCCATCGCCCCGCACCCAATCCCCACGGGCGGCGAGGCGGCCGAGATCGAGTATGTCTGGGCCAAAGAACGGACCTCCTTCAAACACTATCTTGAAGCCATTCTGCTCGGGGGGATTGTGGCTGCCAGTTATCTGAATGCCATCCAGCACCTGTGGCAGTGATGCGGTCGCAAAATAGAGCATCGGCGTAGGACCAAGGCCGATCCGGCAAACATCCGCACCGCTGGCGCACAGCCCCGCCACCAGAGCTTCTTCCAGCATTGGTGAACTGAGCCGCCCGTCATAGCCGACTGCTACGCACTTGCGCCCCTGGCGCAGCACAAGCGTGGCAAAGCTGCGCCCCAGCGCATAGGCATCCGTAGCATCCAGCGTTGCGCCCACGGTGCCTCGGATATCGTATTCACGCAGCACACTTGGGTGGAACTGGTGGTTCATGCGCTGCGGCCGCGCCAGCGCGCCGGGCCTTTAGTGTTGCGCATCCGTCCCGCGGGCGGAAATGCGGGCAAGCAGCAGATCGCGCGCAGCATTGGCTTCATGCACCGCATCCGCCGTGCCGCCGCGATCCGGGTGGACTTTCACGATCAGCCGCCGATGCGCCTCGATGATCTGGTCATACCCGGCGTCGGCGTGGAGCCCGAGAAGGTTGCGGGCGCGCTTTTCGCCCGCCTCACGCGCGTTGGGGCCGAACAGCTCCCATGGCCAGCGCCCCGCCAGCAGCTTGACCGCAAGACAGCCCAGCGCAGCAAGGAGCAGAAACTTCACAGCGCGGGTTCCAGGGCCAGCTGGCTGCGTTCGGAGGTCTTGAGCGCAAGACCGGCCACCAGCGTGCGCAGTTCCTGCCGGGCGACCAGATGGCTGGTGCCCAGCTCGCCCAGATGGCCCTTGTCGAGCAGGGTGAGGCCGCTGGGGAAAAGTTCGCGGTAGATCACGCGTTCGGACAGGCCCTTGGCAATGCGGAAGCCGACGCGCTTGGAAAGCTCGGTCAGCGCCTGATCGATGCGCTTCTGGTTGCGCGCTTCGGTGTATCCGGTGCGGTTGCGCACCACTACCCAGTCCATCTCCCGGCGTTTTTCGGTGATCGTAGCCATCGCCCGTTTCTTGCGGGCTTCCCAGATCAGCTCGGCGTAAAACGAGAGGCGGCGCACCTTGAAGGTTTCGGCATCGACCTGCCCGATGAGGTCGAAATCGACGAAGCTGTCGTTGAGCGGGGTGACCAGCGTATCGGCCTGCGTCGCCACATGGCGGGCCAGCGGATCGTCGCGGCCGGGAGTGTCGAAAACCAGAAAATCGTGATCGGCACCGAGCCGCGTGGATACGCCGTCAAGCTCTTCCGCGCTGGTGCCTTCGAACACCGCGAACGTTGATGTAGGCAGGGTGATGCCGCGCCTCCGCATGGTCTCGGCGCGGTTCTCGAAATAGCGGTGCATCGTGCGCTGCCGGCTGTCGAGGTCGATCGCGGCCACGCGCGCGCCTTGATAGGCCAGCGCGATCGCCACATGGACCGCCGTGGTCGATTTGCCAGTACCGCCCTTTTCATTGGCGAAAACGATTCGATAAGGGGCGGCAGACAAGCGATCATCCTTTCTGGGAGTAGCAGGCCCCCTTGCCGCCGGGCACGGCGCAGGTCTAGAGGGCCGTTCCCTTTGCGGGGGACTGCTGCCCCCCACGGGGATTACTGGAGAGCCGAGGCACGTGCAAATCCTGACTGCCCTCGAACCCCTGCGCATTGCGCTTTCCGCGCTGAAATCGGGGGACAATTCTATTTCTCCCAAGCTGGCGCTCGTCCCCACCATGGGTGCGCTCCATGAAGGCCATCTCACGCTGGTGCGTCAGGCGCAGCAGCTGGCTGCGCATGTCGTCGTCTCCATTTTCGTCAATCCCCGCCAGTTCGGGCCGAACGAGGATCTGGCGACTTATCCCCGCCAGCTGGAAGCCGATGCCGCGCTGCTCGAGGCAGAAGGGGTGGATGTGCTGTGGGCGCCAACCGTGGAGGCCGTCTATCCGCCCGGTTATGTAACCAGCGTACAGGTTGGCGGGCTGGATGCTGTGCTGTGCGGCGCGGCGCGTCCGGGCCATTTCGATGGCGTGGCCACAGTCGTCACCAAGCTGTTCAATCAGGTGCAGCCCGATATCGCGCTGTTCGGCGAAAAGGACTGGCAGCAGCTCGCGATCATCCGCCGCATGGCGCGTGATCTCGATCTGACCCACCCGCGGGCCGATGCGATCCTTGGCGTGCCGACCGTGCGCGAGGCCGATGGGCTCGCGATGAGCAGTCGCAACAAGTATCTGACCGCCGATGAACGCGCAGCCGCACCCGCAATGAACCGGGCGATGCGCGATGCGGCGGCTGCCATTACAGGCGGCGCTCCGGTGGCTGATGCGCTGGCGGTGCTGAAGGCCGCGGTGCTGGCGGCAGGCTTTCGCAGCATCGACTATGCCGACCTGCGCGATGCGATGACGCTGGAGGAACTGGCAGCCTTTGACGGACGTCCGGCGCGTCTGCTGGTAGCGGCGCACATGGGCAAGGCGCGGCTGATCGATAACATCGCGGTGGGCTGAGGTTCAGCGGTTTTGCTGACGGCTGGCTGGCCCGCCATGGACATGCCGGGCCAGAGGGCGGGAAATGGTGCTGCTGGGGAGGATTGAACTCCCGACCTCAGCCTTACCAAGGATGCGCTCTACCACTGAGCTACAGCAGCACACCATTTCCGCGTGGCCCGCAGCCGACAATGCCGGGCGG
>JBIPOH010000416.1:0-3040 GCA_044379435.1 Novosphingobium sp. | reverse complement strand
CCTGAAGCCCCAGCCCGCCGATGCGCTGCTTGCGCTGATCAAGCTCCACAATGCCGATCCGCGGCCGACCAAGATCGACCTCGGCGTTGGCGTTTATCGCACAGGCGCGGGCGATACGCCCGTGTTCGGTGCGATCAAGGCGGCGGAGCGCATTCTGCTCGAAACGCAGGATTCCAAGGCTTATCTCGGGCCTGAGGGCGATATGGGCTTTGTCCATGCGCTTATCCCGCATGTGTTCGGCGCCAATTTCGATCGTTCACGTGTCGAAGGGATGCAGGCGCCGGGCGGCACCGGCGCGGTGCGGCTCGCGGTCGAAGTGGCGGCGCGCGCGGGCGCGAAGCGGATCATCATGGGCACGCCTTCATGGCCCAACCACGCGCAGATCGTTGCTGCCGTGGGCCTTGAACTCAAGACCTTCAAGCACATGACCGCCGAAGGCACCGCCGACCTTGAGGCGCTGCGCGCCGCGCTGGCCGATGCCGCGCCGGGCGATGTGGTGTTGCTGCATGGCTGCTGCCACAATCCCACGGGCGTGGACTACACGCCCGCACAGTGGGACGAGATCGCGCCGATGGTGGCGGCTTCGGGCGTGCTGCCGCTGATCGATCTGGCCTATCAGGGGTTGGGCGACGGGATGGAAGCCGATGCCTATGGCCTGCGCCAGGTGCTTGCTGCGGTGCCGGAAGCACTGGTCGCCTATAGCTGCGACAAGAACTTCGGCCTCTATCGTGACCGCGTCGGCGCGTTCTATGTGGTGACGGACAATGCCGAGGCGCTGGCCATCGCCATGGCCAACGGCGCAACCATCGCGCGGGCCAGTTGGTCCATGCCGCCCGATCACGGCGCAGCGGCGGTTCGTCTGATCCTCGGCGATGCAGCGCTGACGGCGCAGTGGAGCCAGGAACTGTTCGCGATGCGCGCACGCATGGCCGAAGTGCGCGCGCGGCTGGCTGCCGCGCAGCAGATCGGGCCGATCAACATGGCGCCGCTGGGCGCGCAGAAGGGGCTGTTCTCGATGCTGCCGATCTCGGCGGAGCAGATCATGGCGCTGCGTGAGCGCCACGGCGTCTATATGGCTGGATCGGGCCGCGTGAACATTGCGGGGCTCACGACTGGCAATATCGAGGCATTCATTGCCGCGCTGGCGGATGTGGCGGGCTGATCAGCCCGCCTCAATTACCCTGATGTCCCCGTCAGCCGGCTGACGCAAGGCTCTGGTCTTCAGCCTGCTGACGCAAGGCTCTGCATCCGTTTGAGATAGCGGGCCAGCACGTCGATCTCGAGATTGACCTCGCGCCCCGGCGCGAGGGTGCCCAGCGTGGTCACTTCGGCCGTGTGCGGGATGATGTTGAGCATAAAGTGGCAGGCGCCATCCGGCTGGTCAGCCAGATCGTTGACTGTAAGCGATACGCCGTCGACCGTGATCGAGCCCTTGGCCGCGATATAGGGCGCCAGTTCCGCCGGGGCGGAGACAACCACGTGCCAAGAGCCGCCGGTCCGATCCACCGAGACGACATGGCCCACCGCATCGACATGGCCGGTGACGATATGGCCGCCCAGCTCGTCGCCCAGCTTCAGCGCGGGTTCGAGATTGAGCGCAGCATGTTCGTGCCATTGCGCAGGCGCGGTGCGGCGGATCGTTTCGCCCGACACGTCAACCGCGAACCAGCTCTCGCCCGCCGTGCCGCCGCGATCGACCACCGTCAGGCACACGCCCGAACAGGCGATCGAGGCGCCAATGGCGATCTTCGCCGGGTCCATCGCGCAGGCAATCGTCACGCGGGTATCGCCCTTGGCGGCGATGGTGCGGATGCGGCCCACTTCGGTGACAATGCCTGTGAACATGGAAATGCAGTCTCCTTCAGCGGATGCGGTCGTAGACGTCCAGCGTATCGCTGCCAAGCCGCCGCTGGTCTGCCAGACGCCAATGGCCGTGGGCATTGCCCAATGAGGCCAGGCCGATATCCCCAAGGCAGCGGCGCCCCGCGCCGATCAGGATCGGGGCGCGGTAGAGCAGCAGGCGGTCCACCCGGTCGGCGGCGAGAAACGCAGCCGCCGCGCCCGCGCCGCCTTCGATCAGGAGGTATTGCGCATCGCCGAAGCTGCCATCCGCCGGATCGGCAATGGCCTGCCAGCCATCCGGCACAGCGCCGCGCGTGAGCACCCAGCGCGCCGGGCTGCGCGTTTCAAGACCGGGCAAGCGCACATCGAGCCGGGGCGAATCGGCGCGCAGGGTTTCCCCGCCGACGAGGATCGCATCCGTCCGCGCGCGCAGGGCGTGGCCGTGGGCGCGCGCTTCCGGCCCGGTGATCCACTGGCTGGTGCCATCAGCCATGGCAATGCAGCCATCGAGCGAGGTAGCGAGCTTCAGCGTGGTGTGCGGGCGGCCAAGGTGGGCGCGGGTGAGGTAGCCTTCCAATGCGCGCGCGGCGGCGGGGGAGGGGAGCAGCACGGCGTCGATCCCGGCGGCGCGCAGCAGCGCGAGGCCTGCGCCAGCAGTGCGCGGATCGGGGTCCTCGCAGCCGATGACCACGCGGGCGATACCAGCTTCGCGCAGGCTGTGCGCGCAGGCGGGGCCGCGCGGACTTTCATGCGCGCAGGGTTCCAGCGTGACATAGGCGGCCGCGCCGCGTGAAGCGGAACCCGCTTCGGCCAGCGCCATCGCTTCGGCATGGGGGCGGCCTCCGGCCTGGGTCCACCCGCGCCCGATGACGCGGCCCTGACTGACGATCACTGCGCCGACGGCAGGGTTGGGGCGGCTGAGCGGCGCCCCCCGCGCGGCAAGTGAAGCCGCCGCATCCAGCCAATCAGCATCGGAGAACATCGCCGAGGTCAGGGCGCTTTTGCCGTCGGCTTGACCGCAAGCTGGTCAAGCAGCGCCTTGTCGCGCGCTGCGGTGGCACGGGCTTCGGCCTCGCGCTCGGCCCGGGCCTGCCGGTCCATGGCTTCGGTATCGAGCCCGGTGGCCGCGCCGACAGCCTTGTACATCGCGCGCACATCGTCGGCACGGGCTTCCTCCGCTGCCGCTTCGGCCTTGGCG
>JBIPOH010000415.1:0-3045 GCA_044379435.1 Novosphingobium sp. | reverse complement strand
CGACGTCGCGATCACGGGCGGATTGATCGCAGCGGTGGGCCGGATCACGGGCAGCGCGGCCGAAGAAATCGATGCCAGCGGCAAGATCGTCGCTCCCGGCTTCGTCGATATTCACACCCATTATGACGGGCAGGCCACCTGGGATCAGGAGATGGCGCCGTCCAGCTGGCACGGCGTGACCACGGTGGTGATGGGCAATTGCGGCGTCGGCTTCGCGCCCGCCAAGCCTGATCGCCACGAATGGCTGATCAGCTTGATGGAGGGGGTTGAGGACATCCCCGGCACCGCGCTCGCCGAAGGGATCACTTGGGATTGGGAGACCTTCCCCGAATATCTCGACGCGCTGGAGAAGCTCCCGCGCACGGTCGATATCGGCACTCACGTCCCCCACGGCGCGGTGCGCGCCTATGTGCTGGGGGACCGCGAACAGCCCGGCGCCGTGCCGACCGATGAAGATATTGCGGCGATGTCAGCCATCGTCGAGGAAGGCGTGCGCGCCGGGGCGCTCGGCTTTTCCACCTCGCGCACGGTGCTTCACAAGTCGGTCGATGGCGAGCTCGTCCCCGGCACCACGGCGACGCCTGAAGAGCTGATCGCAATCGGCAAGGCCATGGGCCGCGCCCGGTCAGCGGGCGGCCATGCGGTGTTCGAAATCGCCAGCGACCTCAAGCGCGAATGGAACGAGTTCGGCTGGATGGGTCAATTGAGCCGCGAGGCCGGCATCCCCGTCACCTTCGCCGCGCTCCAATCCATCGCCAAGGAACTTTCGCTCGACGAGCAGATCGCCCAGATGCGCGCCGAGAACGACAATGGCGCGCAAATCGTCGCCCAGATCGCGCTGCGCGGGAACGGCATCGTGATGGCGTGGCAAGGCACCGTGAACCCCTTCGCCTTCCGCCCGAGCTGGATGGCGATCGAGGAGCTTCCCTGGGACGAACAGAAAGCCAAGTTGCTCGACCCCGCGTTCAAGGCACAGCTGCTCGCCGAGCCCAATGATTACACCGATGCCCCCAAGGACATCGGCGGGGTGGTCATGGCGATCTCAATGGGCTGGACGCTACAATACGAGATGGACCCTGATTTCGATTACGAGCCTCAGGCCGACGCCAGCGTCAACGCCCGCGCGGCGGCGGCAGGGGTTTCCCCTCAGGAATATGCCTATGATCTCCTGTGCCGGGACGACGGGAAAGGCTTCATCTACCTGCCGATCCTGAACTATGCCGACGGGAACCTCGATTTCCTGCACCCGCTCCAGCACGCGGACGACACAGTGAACTCGCTGTCGGATGGCGGAGCGCATTGCGGGACGATCTGCGATGCGGCCTCGCCCACCTTCATGCTCGAGCACTGGGTCAAGAGCCGCAAGCGCGGTGAGCGCATCAGCCTCGAACAGGCGATCAAGCGCCAGTGCCGTGATACAGCGGTGCTTTACGGGCTCGAGGATCGCGGGGTGATCGCACCGGGCTACCTCGCCGATCTCAACGTGATCGACATGGAGAAGCTGAAGCTCGGCAAGCCGTGGCTGGCCTTCGACCTTCCGGCGGGCGGCAAGCGGCTGCTCCAGAAAGCGGATGGTTATGTCGCTACCATCAAGAGCGGCGTGGTCACTTTCCGCGATGGGCAATGGACCGGCGCAGCGCCGGGCGGGCTCATCCGTGGGCCGCAGCGCGTGGAGCTGGCCGAAGCAGCGGAATAACCCGCCGCCCGATATCCTCAGCGCCCCGGCCTAGGGTTCGATCACGATCCCCTTGGCCGGGTCGATCTGACCTGCAACCATGGCGGTGAAAACCGAGCGGGCCGCTTCCAGACCTGCGTGCCGCTCGATCGCGACGGTGCCATCTGCGGCCTTCAGGAAGTCGTGCCATGCCGCCGCGACCAGTTTGCCCCCTTCCTCGGCCCCGTGCGCCTTGAAGAATGCGACGGCGTGATCCGGCGCGAAGAACAGCGCAGGCTTGGGTCCGGGTAACGTCTCGCCGCCCCCGAAGGTCGAACGCGCTTCTATATGGGTCATGCCGACCAGCGCCGAATGGGCCAGCGCGGCATCGAAATGGCGATGCACCTGCGCGAGCAGATCGGCATTGCCGGCAAAATCGACGCTGACACTGCGCACAACAGGCACGCGCTCCAGATCGCCATAGGCGACGACCTCATCATAAAGTCCGGTCGCTTCGACAAAGCCGACATTGCCCTTCGAAGTCAGCCCAATCCGCCTGATGCCGGACGACGACTGGCGCGCCACACTGGCCAGCCCCAGGGCGGTCTTGGACGACGCGCTGGTGACGATCAGCTGCTCCGCGCCGAACCAATCCTGACCGCGCAGGAAGTATTCGATCAAGAACCCCGTGCGGAACAACGGGCCGAAGATCATCCGCTCCGCCTCACGCGAAGCATCATGCTCGGGATCGGCGGCGAGGCGCGTGTAGCTATTGTAAACCGGGCTCATCGGCTGGCGATAATCGGTGGTGTCGAGGAAGCCGCCTGCCGTCACCCGCCCCGGCACAACATCCAGATGGCTCGCCATCGGCAGGTAGCCATAGACCCGCTCGCCCACCGCGATCTTGGCGCAATGGCTCTCGATCACCCGCGCGTGGCCCCACATCGGCACGATTCCGAAGCCTTCGGGCGCAGGGAAGAAGTCCCAATATTTGAAGCTGCCACCCGCGACCGCATAAGTGACGTTGTTCGCTGTGACCGAGAAGCTTTCAACGGCGAGCCGAACTGCACCTTCAGCCAGCGGGGCCGGAGGAACATCAGCCAGCACGGCATCGGTCAGCGCGCCCTTACCGACATGAACCTGTACAACGTTCATCGACGATTCCCCTCCTTGCAGGCGGGGATCACACCCGCATCGGCATCAGCACATACAGCGCGCGGGCCTGTTCGTTTTCACGGATCAAAGTCGGCGCGCCCGCATCGGCGAGGTGGAGTTCCACCGTGTCGCTGTCGATCTGCCCGAGGATATCCTTGAGGTAATTGGCGTTGAAGCCAATCTCGAGCCCTTCGGAGCGGTATTCGGCCGCCAGCTCTTCAGCGGCGGTGCCGTTG
>JBIPOH010000089.1:0-10691 GCA_044379435.1 Novosphingobium sp. | reverse complement strand
CGCAAGCGGCCCCGCCCGCGCCGAAGTGCTCTCGTGGCTGTTCTGGCAGGTCGGCTCGGCGCCCTTCATGGGCGGCGGCTTCGGCCACTTCTACACCTACGCGCCGTTCAAGATCGAATATGCCATCGATCGCTATGCGATGGAAACCAAGCGCCTGTTCGATGTGGCGAACAACCGCCTCAAGGAAACGCGCTTTCTCGGCGGCGACGAATACACCATCGCCGATATGTCCACCTACCCCTGGCTCGGCAACATCTACCGCGGCGAGGCTTATGGCGATGCGGCAACGTTCCTTTCGATGCACGAATACGAGGCGGTCGGCCGCTGGGTGGCGGAGATCGACGCGCGTCCGGCAGTCAAGCGCGGCAAGCTGGTGAACCGGCCAAACGGCATGCAGGAACGCCATAGCGCTGCCGATTTCGCCGCCCTGCCCGAAGCGACGCTCTGATGTGAGCCTCTGATCCCTGTCTCCAAACCCGCTCGCCCTAAGCTTGTCGAAGGGTGCTCACGCAGCAGTCGCGCATGATGCTTCGACAAGCTCAGCATGAGCGGGTTTGGATTGGGGTGCAAAACGACCACCAACTGCCCCATCCGCCCCTTTTCGCTCACCCCTCTTTTCAAGTTCTGACCCGCCGCTATAAGCGCGGCTTCCGTTGGGGCGTCGCCAAGTGGTAAGGCACCGGTTTTTGGTACCGGCATTCGGAGGTTCGAATCCTCCCGCCCCAGCCAGCAAGCTGCCAGCCAGCACCTATGGCAAACAGTTCCGCGCCATGCGGGCCTTGAGCGGATCAACGTTCGCTTTCGTGTCAAACGCGGTCAGCAGCCCTCGCGCAGCCAGATCGGCATAGCGGTGCAGCGTCTCGCGGTCTGCGGTGCAGGCCTCCTGCTTGCGGCCAGCGGCATCCAGCGCTTCTCCCACCAGAGTATGATCGAACGCCACATCGCGCGAGGCAAGTGCACCGGGTTCGGCCCGCAGGAGCGCTTCATCCCCGGCGCGAACCTCAGCCAGCAGGCGCAGCGCCATCTCCGTCTCACCAGCAAGGCCAAGTGCCTGCGCACGGGCATTGCGCACCACCCGCAGCCGCCGCCGCCCTTCGCGGTCGTCCGGATCGAGCCGCACCGCATAGCCCGCGGCTGATTCCGCCGCCGCCAGCACCGGCAGCGCCTCATCCATGCGCTTCAGCTCGGTTAGCGTAGTGCCCAGATTCCATGCCGCCACTGCCTTTGCGCCTGGCAGGAAGGGGTGGCCCGGATAGGCTAGCTGCAGCGCCTCAAGCTCCGCCAGCGCCTTGCGATAGAGCGGCAAGGCATCCCCGGCGCGGTCCTGATAATAGAGCGCCTCCGCCTTGCTCGCCAGTAGGCGCCCCCGATCAAGGCTGTCGGCCCAGCGCGTTCCCGGCGGGATCAGCGCAAGCGCTGCATCGGCCAACCGCGCCTCTTCGGCAAAACGCCCCTGCCATCCGCGCAGTTCGGCAAGGACAGCCGCCTGCTCGCGCGCCAGCACCCGGTCTGCCGGAAAAGCCGCCACCAGCCTTGAGGCCTCCTCTGCCAGCGCTGCTGCGGCTTTGACATCGCCTTGCATAAACACCGCCAGCCGCACACGTTCCAGCAGAACCCGCGCGCGCAAGGCCCGCGCCGGCGCCGTGGTCAGCGGCATCAGCAGGGCGTCCGCGCGCCGGAGGTCTGCGTCTGCACGGTCCGGCTGGCCCAGATTGGGCCGCCCCGCCCCCGCCAGATGCCGCGCCAGCAGCAGCAGGCCCTGCGCGGCTTCCACCCGCACTGCATCAGAGCTCTCCGCGCTGGCCGCCAGACGGTCGAGATAGCCTTGCGCGGCCGCTGCCGTTTCGGCGCGCAGCCGCAGCGTGCCGGGCACGGTTTCGAGCCGGGGCAGCAGCGTGCCCACGAGCATGTTGGCCGCCCCGCGCGCGTCGGCAAAGCGGGCCTCGACCTCGGCCCGCGCCGCCTCTGCTCGCCAATAGGATAGCGTGGTGATCACGCTGGTCCCCGCCAGCACCCCAAACGCCGCCCCCGCCAGCGCCAGTGCGCGCCAGTGCCGCCGCGCAAAACGCCCCGTCGCATAGCCCCACGGCGCCGGTATCCGCGCGCGGACCGGCAGATTCGCACGGTGGCGCCGCACATCGGAGAGCAGCGCTGCCACATCGGCATAGCGGTCTGCCGGATCGGCCGCGAGCGCCTTGGCCGCGATGGCTGCCAGATCGCCTTTCAGCCAGCCTGCGGGCAGCACCGAGCCTGCCACTTGCGGCCAGGTTCCATCCGGCAGCCAGCCGGTCAGCATCTGCACGAGGAGCATGCCCAGCGAGAACACGTCGCTCGCCACGGTCGGTGCAGCGCCGCCGGTGCGCTCGGGGGCGGCATAGCCCCGGGTCAGCGGTGAGGGCGCCAAGCCGCCCTCACCTGCCTGATCACCCGGCAGATCGCCCGCCAGACCATTGCCAAGACCACTGGCCAGCCGCGCGATGCCGAAATCCAGCAGATGCACCTGCCCATCCGCGCTCATCAGGATATTGCTCGGCTTGAGATCGGCATGGATCACCATTTGGCGATGCGCATGGGCCACTGCCTCGGCAATCTGTTCGAAGGCATCAAGCCGCGCCGCTTGCCCTGCGCCTGCCTTGTCCAGCGCCTCGGTCACCGGCAGGCCCTCGATCAGGTCCATCGCCAGCCAAGGCCGGTCCTCGTATTCCCCGCCATCCAGAATGCGCACGATCCCCGGATGGCGCAGCCGCGCCAGCATCCGGCGTTCCTCGGCAAAGCGAGCGAGCCCAGCCGCGCTCGCCAGATCGGCGCGGATCAGCTTGATCGCCACCGTCTGGGCAAAGCGCCCATCATCGCGTTCGCCGCGCAGCACCTGCCCCATGCCGCCGCGCGCGATTTCACCGGTCACGCGGTACGGCCCGATCCGCTCGGCAATCACATCGCTCAGCCCGAAAGCGCGCACGAAGCTGGTGGTTTGCAGGAACGGCGCGTCCCCGCCTTCCTCGCCCAGCAGGCTCTCCACCCGCGCGCGCAGGGCAGCGTCTGCGGCGCAGGCCTGTTCAACAAACGCCGCTCGCGCCGCCGGATCGGCAATCCCCAGCGCTTGCTCCACCAGCGCCAGCGCGCGGCCATCCAGCGCGCTCACGCCCTCAATCTTTCAGTTCGGCGGCAAGCCAGAGCCGCGCCGCCGTCCAGCGCCGCTTCACCGTGCTTTCGGATTCCTCCCACAGCGCGGCGATTTCGGGCACCGAAAGCCCGGCAAAGAAGCGCAGTTCCACCAGTCGCGCCATGGGCGGAGAGGCCGCCTCCAGCCGCACCAGCGCGGCATCGAGCGCCTCGACATCGATGGCCGCTTCGCCCTGCGCCGAAATCGCCACTTCGCCACCCCGTTCGGGCCGCTGACGCTTTCTGGCCTGCCGCGCGCGGATCGCATCGATCATCGCCTGGCGCAGCACCCGCGCGCCAGTGGCGAAGAAATGCTGCCGATCGGCAAAGCTCATCCGATCGAGCTTCATCAGCCGCAGCGCCGCTTCGTTGACCAGTTCGGTGGGTTGGAGAGTGAGGTAGGGGGCATCGCGCCGCAGCAACCGCGCCGCCGCCAGCCGCAGCTCGTCGTAAACCGAGGCCAGCAGCGCATCGCGCGCGGCGGCATCGGTCGGCGCGGTTTGGTCTGGCCCGCTTTGCTCTGGCCCGCTCTGCTCTTCGCTCACCCCGCGCCGCTCCTTCCGGGCAGAAGAAGTGCGACGCGAAGGCGGGCTTGGCAACCATGTTGTCCGCCGCTGCGGTTCCGGTGCGGATCAGATCATTACGATGTCGCTGGCGCCGATATCCGGCCGCCCTTCGAACTGGGCAATGGCCACCTGCGCCTGCGCGCCGGTGCCATCTGGATCATAATAGAGCACACCATTGGCCCGGTTGTAGATGAGGTGGTGATTGGCCGCCGTGGCCGTCGGCCCTGCAAAGAACTCCGCGGGATTGAGCGGTGTGCTCGTGATCCCGCCAAAGTAGTAGCGCTCGATTTCGATCCGATCCACGCCGCTGGCAAAGTCGAGCACCGTGTCGTGCTGCTTGGCCACGGGAAAGGCGCCGGCAAACCGGAAGCTATCGCTGCCCGCGCCGCCCTTGAGCACGTCCTTGCCGCCATTGCCCGAGAGCACATCATCACCGCCCCCGCCGATCAAGGTATCGCGGCCTGCCCCGCCTTCGAGCAGATTGGCAGCGCTGTTGCCCACGATCCGGTTGTCGGCATCGTTGCCCCTGCCATCAATCGCAGCCTTGCCCCGCAGGATCAGGTCCTCCAGCCCGGATGGCATGCGGAACGTGACCGTGCTGTAGGCCCGGTCATGGCCGTCATTGGGCACTTCGATGATCTGGTCTCCGGCGGCATTGACGATGTAGCTGTCATTCCCCGCCCCGCCATGCATCGTATCGTTGCCCGATCCGCCGCGCAGTTCATCATTGCCGCCCCGGCCATACAGCTCGTGGTAGCCGGATCCCGCCGCGCTCATGACATTGGCGGCATCATTGCCCGTGGCGTAATAGGCGCTGTCGGTCAGCACCAGCCGTTCGAGATTAGCCGCCATGGTGTAGTTGTTGATCGAGACATAGGCGATATCGTTGCCGCCCCCGGCGATTTCGATCACGGCATCGCCGCTATTCTCGATCAGGTAGGTGTCATTTCCCGCCTCACCGATCAGGGTATCGGCCCCGGCGCGGCCATCAAGCCGGTCGTTGCCTGCCCCGCCCCGCAGGGTGTTCACCCGGCGATCCCCGATCAACACATCGTTGAAAGCCGATCCGGTCAGGTTTTCGGTGCTGTTGAACGTATCGCCATCCGCATCACCGCCGTTTGCCGTGCGCCGGGCAAGGCTCGCGATCACGCCGACACGGTTGGCGGCATAGCTGACGGTATCGCTGCCATTGCCGCCGAAGAACCGGTCTGCCCCCGCGCCGCCGATCAGGGTATCGTCGCCCTCGCCGCCGGCGAGCAGATCGGTACCCGCGCCGCCATCCAGCGTATCGCTGCCGCGCCCGCCTTCAAGCCGATCGTTGCCACCAAGCCCGCGCAGCAGATCATTGCCATCCCACCCGGTGACGAGATCATGGCCCGCACCGCCATCGTGATTGTCTGCCCCCGTGGTGCCACCGATCGTCTGGCCGGTCACGCCGGTGCCCAGCGAAAAGCGTTCAATCACGGTGTGATTGAGCGCGAAGCCCGATCCGCCAGCCTCTATCCTTGCATCGTTGTAGACGACATCGAACGTGCCATCGCTGCGCACAGCAAGGTCCTTGATGCCATAGACCTGCCCGGCAACCGCCGCTGTGGGATTGAGCCGCTGCCGCTCGGTCACCCCCGCGCCGCCCGCACCCAGCACCGCGACAAACGCATCCTGCCGCCCGGTGCCGCTGAACCCGTCCACCCCGTCGCTATAGGCGATCACGATGCGTCCATCGGGCAGGGCTTCGGCGTGGATATACTTGGTGATATTGCCCATCGCGCTGCCACGCACCAGAATCCGCAGCGCATCGGTGACCGCGTTTCCGGCCGCATCGAAATAGCGGATCATGCTGTCCCAGCCGTCGAAGGCATTACCCGGCCCGCCATAACTGTTTTCCGACCAGATTACGGCGAATCCGCCACCGGGCAGCTTCACGAGATTGGCTGGCGTGCTGACATCCAGCGTGTTTGCGCCCGGCGTGCCGCCGCCATTGCCGGTGTAATAGGGGATCTGCTCGACCCGCACCGGCGTTCCGGCGCCTTTCGGCCCACCCGAAAGCTGCACGGTGATCGTGGCCTGGCCATGAAAGCCGCCGCCAACGGCCTGATCCTGCCCGACTTGCACGCGGTCATAATAGAGATAGGCCACCTGCCCGCCGGTCAGCGTGTCGCTGTCCCAGGTGTACTGGTTGTCGGCCTGGCGCGTGGTGCTTGCCCCGTTGATCGTGATGCTGGCGGTTGAGGCGATGCGGGAAGGGGCCAGCGCATCGCCTGTCGCATCGAAATAGCGGATGCGCACATCGCTGGCCTGCGAAACAGGATAAGTCTGCGCCGTGCCGCCTTGGGTATAGCTCACGGTGATCGGCGTCGCGCCTGCGGCATCGGAGTTGTAGATCAGCGCAAAACCGCCGTTCGCGGTCGGCGCAACGCTATAGCCCGCCGTGCCGGACAACTCGTCGCCCTGCTCGTCCATCGGCGTGATCTGCGTGCCCACCGCGCGCCCGGCCGCGTTATAGGTTTGCAGCATCACCCCGCGCCCCAGCCCGGAGTGGATCGTGCCAAACACCACGAAGCCGCCGCCGGCTAGTTGCTGGACGCCGCCAAAGGCATACGGGGCGGCAGACGCGGTCCCGGCCAGCACCGTGCGGGCGCCTTCATCGGCCACACGGGTCATCCATTGGCCGCCCTCGTTGGAGCGCATCAGCAGATTGGCACTCGTCCCGGCATCGATCTGGATATCGCCGCCAAAGCCCGTATCAAGCACATTCATCCGCACCAATGTCATGAGACCTGCTCCTTCGCTTGCGCAGGCCCATCCGGCCCGTTCACAAGACAAAGGCGTCCGCTGTGCTAAAAACGGTTCAGGGAAATGCGAAAAAAGTTCGTGACGCCGCGCGTGCCGCGCTAGCGTGGTCGGTGATGACCAATACCGACGCCCCGCCGCCCCGCCTCAATCCGATCTACGCCGAAATGCCCGTTACCGTGTTCGAGCACATGTCGGGCCTTGCCCGCACGCTCGGCGCGATCAATCTCGGGCAGGGTTTTCCCGATGCGCCGCCCCCGCCTGCGCTCACCGCCGCCGCGATCCGCGCGATGGAAACCCGCTCGCAGCAGTATCCGCCCAGCATGGGCCTGCCCGAACTGCGCGATGCGGTCGCCGCCTTCTATGCCCGCGAGCAGGGCCTTGCTCTTGCCCGCGAACAGGTTGTCATCACCTCGGGCGCGACCGAAGCCATTGCCGCCGCGATCCTTGCGGTGGTGGGAGCGGGCGATGAAGTGCTGCTCTTTGCCCCGGCCTATGATGCCTATGCCCCGCTCATCCGCCGTGCGGGCGGCGTGCCAGTGTTCGTGCCGCTCAGCCCACCTGACTGGGCTTATGATGAGGCCGCGATTCGCGCTGCGATCAGCCCGCGCACCCGTGCGCTGATCCTCAACGATCCCCTGAACCCCACCGGATCAGTGGCCAGCGCCGACGAACTGGCGCTTCTGGCCCGCATCGCCTGCGAGCAGGATCTCATCGCGATCTGCGACGAGGTGTGGGAAGCCATACGCTTCGATGGCACCAAGCACCGCTCGCTGCTGGCGGAGCCCGGCATGGCCCGGCGCACGATCAAGATCGGCTCGGCCGGCAAGATCTTCGGGGCAACGGGCTGGAAGGTCGGCTGGCTGGTGGGCGATGCCGCGCTGGTCGGCGTGCTCGCCAAGGCGCACCAGTTCCTCACCTTCACCACGCCGCCGATGCTGCAATGGGCTGCTGCCGAGGGCCTTGCCGATCCCGCCATCACCGCCGCGCTTCACGCCGAATGGAGCGCTTCGCGCAAAGTGCTGATCGAAGGCCTCGCCGCCGCCGGTTTCGCCGTGCTGGAAAGCGCCGCGACGTGGTTTGCCTGCATCGACCTTGCCGCCAGCGGCATCGCCATGGACGACACCGCCTTCAGCGAACGCGCGGTGCGGGAAGCCGGGGTCGCCTCGATCCCGCTTTCGGCGCTTTGGGAAGGCGAAGGTGGCCCCACCACCATCGTGCGCCTGTGCCACTGCAAGCCGCCCGCGATGCTGGAAGAGGCAGTCGCGCGGCTCAGCGCATGGCGTGCAGGGCTGTGATCAGCGCGCGGGCTTAACCGCCGCGAGCACATCGGCCCACGACACCAGCTTGAAGTTCTGCGCCGCCGGAGCGTTGTCCCCGTCCTGCGCCACAAACAGCCCTTCGGGATAATCCGCGCCAAAGCTGCCCGGATGGAAGGCGATCCCGTCGGTTTCTTCGGTCGCCCCCAGCGCCCCTGCCGCTATGCGAAACCGCCCGGCAGGCTTCATCCCCGGCAGGCGAAACAGCGCATAGGCATTGTCGCCTTGGCTCGACGCGATCAGCCAGCCGCCGCGCCGCCCGCGCGGTGCCAGCGCCAGCCCTTCGACATCGGCCACCAACTGCTTGCCATCGGCCGCCGCCACCAGCCGCCCCCGGCGCGAGGCACCAGCGCGCGCATCGAAGGCCCAGATGCCGCGATCTTCCTCGCCCACATAGAGCGTGTGGCTGCGCGGATCGACGACACAGCCCTCGGTCTGGCTGGCAAGCTTGAGCTGCCGCACGATCCGGCCCTTGGGCTTGCCCTGCCCGAGCCGAACCGCCACTTGCACAACGGTGCCATCCTTCAGCACCGAAAAGGCATGAAGCCGCGCACCGACACGCCGCAGGCACACGCCATAAGCCTCACCCGCCCCGCCAGTCACGGTGCCCAGCGGCACCAGCTTTTCGCGGCGGGTATCGAGCCGGTAGAGCCGCAGACGCGCTGCCGTCTCCTTATTGCGGTCGCTCGCCACCACGATCACGCCGCGGCGGCCCATGCCGATCAGATCGACATTGTTGAGCCGTCCGTCGGGCGAGAAATCGCGGACCTTGCCGTCGAGCCCATAGAGATAGAGCCCGGCTTTCTTGTCGGTCGCCACGATCAGGCTGCGCGCCGGGCGGCGCGGGTTGCGCCAGATCGCGGGATCGTCCGCCGCATCGGCAGCCGCCGTGCCCACCGGCACGGTTTCGCCCTTCGCGGTGACCTCTGCCGTTTCAGGTGCTGCAGCGGCTGGCAGCGGAAGAGCCGCCGCCAGCGCGGCAAGCAGCCAGCCCCGCCGCATCAGAACGCGTACCGCGCGACGATCTGGAACACCGGACCGCCGGTCTCGGATTCCAGCTCGTATTCATCGAAGCTGCGCGCGGCCTGATCGCCGATCGTGGTGAACTTGTTGAACACTTCGTCCTTGGCACCGTTGAGGAGGTTCGAGCCGACAGCGCGCAGCGTGAAGCTCTTGCCGAAGCGCTTTTCGACGAACACCTCGAGGTCTGCCCCATAAGTCGTGCGGATTTCTTCGCCGATAATCCGGTCGAACGCCGGTCCCTGCTTGCGATAGGTCGCGCCGACCGTGCCGCCGATCTTGGGGAAGTTCTGGATCAGGCCGAAGTTGTAGACATACTTGGACTGGCCATTGAAGCGCCGCGATCCGAAATCATCGCGGATGCTGCTCTGCATCAGGGTCAGGTTGCCGAAGATGCCGGTTTCGCGCAGGCCGATGAAGCCAAGGCTGGCGGAAAGATCGAATTCCAGACCCCAGACTTCGCCGCTGCCGCTGTTGCGGGGCTGCAGCACGAACGTGCCCGAACCCTCGGAGCCTTCGACCCCGGTGTTGGCCACTTCAACGAGATTGCTGATCTTGCGGTAGAACACGTTGGCCCCGATCACGCCGGTGCGGCCGATGCGGTGCTCATAGCCCAGATCACCGCCCCACGCGGTTTCCGGCCGTAGCGCCGGATTGCCCAGCAGATCGTTGTCGCCCAGTTCGGCTTCCAGCAGCGCGGGCGAGATGAAATCGAAGCGCGGGCGGCGCACGGTGCGTGCGGCGGAGGCCGTGAGCCGGCCCGCACCCAGTTCGATGCGCACCGAGGCCGATGGCAGCAGGAAGTTGTACTTCACGCGGGCCGAGGCATCCGCCGGATCGACCGTGTAATCCTGGATCCGCACCGTGGTGTTTTCCCAGCGCAGACCGGCTTCGAACTTGATGTTTCCACTCTTGCCCTCGATCAGCGCATAGAGATCGCGGCGGTCTTCCTCGATCCGGTTGAAGCCGCCAGGCGTGGGCTCGATATCGACAAACGGCGTGGCGAACGCTTCCGGATTGTTGGTTGCCTGCGCATATCCGGTGAGATCGGCAGTTACCGGGAAGCGGTTGCGTACGGCGGCGATTTCGGTCTTGCGGATCTTGTTCTGGGCGAATGCGCCGAGCGCGAAGTCGAGGCCGCTGCCGAGCCGGAAGGATTGCTCGAGTTCACCCACAAACTCGTTATCGCGCAGCGCGGTCGTGCTGAAATCCCCGGTATAGCGGGGGGTGCTGCGGTCGAAATCGATCTCGTGCTCCAGCTCGCGCTCCCGGTTCCGGAAGCTTGAGAAGCTCACGCGGGCGGTGGTCTTGCCCCAATCGGTGCCATGGCTGAACTTGCTGGAGAGCGCCATGCTCTCCTGCTTGATGAACAGCGGGTTGAAGTTGTCTGTCAGCAGCGTGCCATCGGCATTCAGGTCGACCGGGCCGGTGGAAATCACCGGGTCGTTGAATTCGAACGAACGCTCGATCTGCTCGCGGTCCGTGCGCACATAATTGCCCGCGATCTCGAACTTCGTGTCGCCCTGCTCCAGAACCCAGCTGACATTGCCGGCATAGTCGGTGCCGTTGCGGATATCCGATTGTTCTTCGCGGTTGTCGAAATCATCGGTGGCGAAATTGGGGTTGTTCTCGGGCGAATCGCCATAACGCAGGCTCTTCTTGGTCTTGGGGGCATAGCGCCCCTGCACGTTGGCACCGATCAGGAGCCGGCCCGGCCCCAGCGGGCCGCCATAGTAGAGGCCGCCGCTGGGCTTGGCCTTGCCATCATCGAAGAACAGGCCGCCGCCGCGAACATAGCCGCCATCCATCGAAAGAGCGTTACGCAGCACGATGT
>JBIPOH010000088.1:0-10745 GCA_044379435.1 Novosphingobium sp. | reverse complement strand
TATGCCAACACGGATAGCGCGCGCTTGGCGGCCATCAGCGTAAGGCGGTTCCTGTATGGCGGTGATGAACTCCTTGCTGAATATACCGGCCCCGGCACGATGACGGCGCGTTATGTCCATGGGGCTGACGGCGCGGCCGATGATCCGCTGGCGTGGTACTCTGAATTCCGGTGACAGGAATTCCGGAATTCCGGTGACAGGAATTCCGGTGACAGTGCACTCATTTTCGGAATTCCGGTGACAGTGCACTCATTTTCCGTCGCTCTGCGGCTTTCGGCCTGGCTTGCGTGGCTTGGGGTCTCGGCCAAGGATTGTCTCTACGCGGTCGAGGAAGGCGCTGTCTCCCAGCGGACGTCCGATGCTTTCCGAGCGCCGCAGCGCATCGGATAGCGCCGCGTCCTTTCCGGATTGAAGCCCGGATTGCAGCAAGGCCGCGATATCCGGAACCCGGTCGAGCACGGGCGCAGTCTGCGTGATCCGGTCCCCTCGCGCAGGATCGAGCAGGGCATGAACACTCGACCAGCGCCAGTCTTGCGCGCGGCGGACAAGTCCTGCGCGCACAGGGTTGAGCGCAACATACCGCAGGGCGGCGAGCAGATGCGCTTCGTCCATCGCCACGCAGCCGAACCGGCCCTGCCAGAAGTGCCCGGTCAATCGCTTGCGTGCATGAATCCGCCCCGCATAAGCCCGGTGAACTTTCGACAGCGCCGCCCGCAAGGCATCGACATGATCGGGAACAAGGATGAGATGCACGTGATTGGGCATGAGGACCCAACTCCACACCGCCACGCCATGCGCCGCACACTGTGCTTCGAGGAGGTCCAGATAGGCTAGATAGTCGGCATCCTCGAAGAATGTCTGCTGGCGCCCATTGCCCCGTTGGGTGACATGGTGCGGGATGCCGGGAATGACATAGCGAGCCAAACGTGCCATTCAAAACGCATGCTCAAGAGGTGAGTGTATGTCAATTGAGTGCACTGTCACCGGAATTTCAATTGAGTGCACTGTCACCGGAATTCGGAATTTTTCACCGGAATTTCTGTCACCGGAATTTCGAGTGCACTGTCACCGGAATTTTGTCCTGTCACCGGAATTTTGTCACCGGAATTTCCGGAATTTCACCGGAATTTCGGAATTTGTGTCACCGGAATTTGGCGTCGCCATCATCGGGGCCGTCACCGCAGCCATCATCGCGGCCGTTCCTGCCGCCACACCCGCCCATAGCCTCATTGCCCTATCCTTTCATCGATCTTGCGCGCATAGAAGCGCCACGCGAAATCGGCCTTGGCGTTGAACAGATGGCCAGTCATGGGCCCTTTGGCAGACCACGGCATAAGCAGGATGAAGGGATCGCCCTCATCCGCCGAGACGGGAAGCGCGATGGCCAGCTGGTCGCCAACAATCCGCCCCTGCGTCGTCCCGTTCGCGCCGATCCATTCGCAGGGCTCGGCCAGCGGGTCTTCGCAGATCGCCCGGCCTGCGGTCCAACTGACTGTCACCGTCGCCTCACCTTTGCTGTGAATCACTTGCATCCGGATCAGGTCTGCGCCGCCGCGCGTGCGGATGCGCGGATCAATGCGATCAAGCTGGTAGGTCCCCTGCCATGGGCCAGGCGGCAGGTGCGGCCCTTCCTGTGCGGCAAGTGGGCTGGTGGCCAGAAGGAGCGCCGCGAATAGTGCGGCCGCGCGCATGCTAGCGTGCTGCCTGCTGGGCGAGCCCATGGCCTGTCGCGATCATCATCTGCGCCCCTTCGGCCTCATCTCACTTGGTCTCCAGCGAGTGGACAAGGTTGAGCATCGCCTTGCCCTGATCGTCGATGTTCACCATCACCATCAGGGACTTGGCCTTGTCCTCGCTTGCGCCGATCATCTGGATCAGCTGCGCCGACTGGTTTTCCATTCCGATCTTCAGACCATGGCGGGCCATGGAGTCGCGGTAGAACGTGACCAGTTCCTCGGGCTTTTGCGTCACTTCGAGCGACAGGGAGCCGCCGGTCTTGCCGGCATCGTTGATCGCCATGTTGTTGATGGCTTTCGCGCCCGGCGGCAGTTCGACGAAATCAGGCAATTTGCCAGTGGAGACACCCATTCCGGTCAGGCCGCCAACTACGGCGGAGGCCGCGGCGCCAGCCACCGCCCGGCCAGCAGCGTTGTCACTGGCCCCTTCTTCGGATTTGGTTCCGCCGCCGCAAGCCGTCAGCAAAAGTGCCGGTGAAAGCAGCGCGGCCCAGCGCAAGGTGCGCAGGTCGTTCGGTATCATCATGAAAGCTCCTGTCGATATGCGCCGCAACGCGGGGTTCAGAATGGCGAAATGCCGTCGATGGCAGAGCGAACACCGTCACGAACCTTCTCGCCCACGCGGCGTTCAGCCTCGTCTGCCGCCTCCCGCGCGATGCGGTCTGCCGCTGTCGGGTTGCCGGATCGGGCGCTTCCGCCACCGGTCCGGTTTTGCGTGCTCGCGGGCGCAGCGGCGGCGCTGCCATTCCTTCCAGCCTGCGCGGTGCTTGCCTGTGCCGGGACCATGTTCGTCAGCTTCCCGTTCCAATCGGCAAAATAGGCATCTTCCGGCGCACCATCGCAAGTGCTGTGCAAGCCGGTGAAGCTCTTGCGGTCGGCGCTGAAGCGCAGCGTGAACCGGCCGTAAATGCGCTCACCGGCCAGCGCCGGATCGCATTCGCGCTGCACAGCGGTTCGGCCGGGCCGCTCGAACCAATAGCCGGTGAGGACATCGCCTTCCAGAGTTCCCTCAATCCGCCCCTCGGTGATGGTGCCCCCGCCGGACTGGTAGATGCTATCGAAGAAGGCATTGTTTCGTGTCACGGTGTATGTGCCGGTCATTTTCGGTCCGAACACCGAAAGGGTCAAATTCGGGTTTGCCTCGGATGCGACTGTGGTCGCGTAGACCGAGTTCATGGGTGCCGGGGCTGCTGTTGCAGGTGTGAGCGCAGGCGCGATTGGGGCGATGGCGGGCCGGGCGGCAGGCGCAGCGGCGGCCGCCACTGTCCCGGCTGCTGCCCCGGCTGCAACTGCTGGTGTCTGGCACAGCACTTCGGCCAGATTGCCGCTGGGGGTAACCTGATAGGTGACAGCGGTGCTAAAGGATCTGGCCCTGCAGAAGGTGGCGGCGCTGGTCTGTCGGCATTGAGTCAGCGCAGCGCCTTTGGCGTCAGTGGGGCAGGCGCGCACGGATTCGTTGTTCACGAGCGGTGCGCAGAAAAATCCAGAAGTCGGCCCGCGCCCGTCAGTACAAGTTCCCGAAACTGGAGGATTCGTTGCTGAATTGTTGCTTGGTTGCGCTGCAACTTCGGTTGCAGTTGTCATCGGAATTGCCAAAAGTGCTGAAATCAGAATAGCGTAATGGCGTGACATCAATTTTACTCTCAAGGAATTTGCGCGGCTTCAACGTAACGTTGCAAAACACGTTTTTCCTGTCAATTCTTACACACCAAAAAGGGCTGCGGGGCTGGCGCTTGGCGCTTCAAGTTTTGCGCGCGACGCTCCAGGCTGAAATCACCCTCTTTCTCAAGGGTGCATCAAGGGGCGCGCTTCGGTGCGGCGGAGAGGAACAGTGCGATGGCCGAGGCTTGCGCCGCTGCGCCGAACTGCCCGGTTCCGCCACGCCAGACACCATCGACCGGCTTTGTGCCATCGGCGCTCAGGGTCCACACCGCCTCGCTGTTGCGACGCAGCCATTGCTGGATCTCGGCGCGTTCGGGGCCAGCGGCCATGGCCTCGACCAGATGGCCGAGGTGGAAGGCGAACACGCCCTTGAACATTGGCCCATCTGCGCCAAGATCATCGCGCGGTTCGGTCAGCAGGCCGTCTGCCGTTACCAGCCGGCGCGTGGCGGCCAGCGCCGTGCGTACTGCGATCTGGCGGTATTGCGAGTCTCCGGTCAGCGCGGAAAGGTCGTTCAGCCCGCCGAGAATGACGCCCTGATTGTAGGTGTAATACGGGGCGCCATTGTTGCGGCACTGTGCCCCGTTTCCTTCGATCTTCAGGCCGTCATTTACCAGCCCATCCGCCCCGATCATCCCCGAGGCGGCAAACCATGCCCAGCTGCGCAGCGCCCAATCGCGATAGGCCTGCTGCCCGGTCGCCAGATAGAGTCGGGTCGAGGCGTAGAGCAGCAATTCGTTGGTGATGGCGTTCTTGTACGTGTGCCTCCGGTCCCACCACAGCCCGCCGCCGCAAGTATCGTCCCAATGCTCGGCAACGATGCGGGCATAGTTTGCTGCCGCCCACGCCAGCAGTTCGGGGTCGCGCTCGATCTGCCAGGCATCGACGCTGGCGATCACTGCCCACAGATCGTCATCGTTGAGATAGAGCCCGGCGCGGTTGCGCACGGCGGCGGCAATTTTGCCCGCCCAGCGCTGGTCGCCGGTGCGGCGCTGATAGTCCATCAGCACGCCCGTCATCGGGAAGCGCTGCCAGTTCTCGCTCGCTTTCCAGCCGTTCGCGGTGCCCCATGTGCGTTCCAGATAATCCGCGGCTGCTGCAGCACGGCTGTGCCACGGCGCGGTCTGGGCGTGAGCAGGCAGGGCTGCGGCAGGCAGCAGCAGCACCGCGACGAGCCGCGCCAGCCAGCGCAAGCTAGATTGCATCCCGCCTGCGCAGCAGCAGGGCGCCGGTTACCATCACTGTCATCAACGTGGCAAAGATCATGGCCAGTTCGCGGTTGTTCCACGCCATGGTGATAAGCGCGAGGCTGGCCATGCCCAGCGCGAAGGCCGGGACGACGGGATAGAATGGCGCGCGGAAGGGGCGGAGCATGTCCGGCTCGCTGCGGCGCAGGCGAAACAGCGCCGCCATCGAGACGATATACATCGTCAGCGCACCGAACGCAGACAGTGTGACCACGCTGGCGGTGAGCGACTGGCCGGCGATGGTGATAAAGGCATCGCTGTAGATCGCGGCAATGCCCACCAGGCCGCCCGCCAACGTCGCCACGTGCGGCGTGTTGAAGCGGGGGTGAAGCCTGGCGAATGCGCCCGGCAGATAGCCTGCGCGGCCCAGCGCGAAGATCTGGCGCGCATAGCCCATGATGATCCCGTGGAACGAGGCGACAAGCCCGAACAGCCCGAGCCACACCAGCATGTGCAGCCAGCCGCTGGAGGCCCCAACCGCGCGCTTCATTGCTTGCGGCAGCGGATCGTTGAGGCTGGAAAGCTCGGCCCAGCTGCCCGATCCGCCCGCAAACAGCATGACCCCGAAGGCCAGCACCGTAAGCGTGAGGATGCCCGTGATATAGGCGAGCGGGATCGTGCGGCGCGGCTCCTTCGCTTCCTCTGCCGCCATGGCGACGCCTTCGATGGCGAGGAAGAACCAGATCGCGAAGGGGAGGGCGGCAAAAATCCCGCCGACCGCCGCCATGCTGAAGTGATCCTGCCCAGCCCATCCGCCCGCCAGAAAGTTCGACCAGCGAAACGCGGGCAGCACCACGCCCATGAACACGATAAGCTCGCCCACCGCGAGCAGCGTCACCACCACTTCGAAGCTGGCGGCAATCTGCACCCCGACGATATTGAGCGCTATGAAAAGGGCGTAGGCGCCCAATGCAGCGTGCTTGGGCTCCAGCGCCGGGAACTGCACGTGGAGATAAGCCCCGATGGCGAGCGAGATCGCGGGCGGCGCAAACAGAAACTCGACCAGCGTGGCAAACCCGGCCACCGCGCCGCCCAGCGGCCCGAACGCGCGCAGGCCATAGGCGAAGGGCCCGCCTGCGTGGGGGATCGCTGTGGTCAGTTCGGTGAACGAGAAGATGAAGGCAATATACATCGCCGCGACGGCGATGGTGGTGACGAGAAATCCCAGCGTCCCCGCGCTGGCCCAGCCATAGCTCCAGCCGAAGTACTCGCCCGAAATGACCAGGCCCACGGCGATGGCCCAGAGCTGAAACGGCCCGAGAGTCCGGTGCAATTGCGCGCTCATGCGGGGTCAGGTTCCTTGAAGGGGAGTGCCGGGGTCTGATCGTCCTTGAGCTCGACCCCGGAAAGTTGGCGGCGCAGCGCTTCGCGCAGCAGCCAGCCCAGCGTGCGGGCGGCATCTTGCGGCGAAAGACCGCCTGCGCCGTGGATGTTCGAAATGCAGTTGCGCTCGGCATCGCTGCGGCCGGAGCGGGGGCCGAAGGTCAGGTAGATGCCGAGGCTGTCATGCACGCTCAGGCCAGGCCGCTCGCCGATGATCATCACCGAAACTCGCGCGCCCAGCGCTTCGCCGACAGGATCGGCCAGCGCCACCCGCGCCTGCATCGCTATCACGACGGGGCCAATGTTCAGATCGGCAAGCTCCGCCCTGCAGGCCCGCAGCAGCCGCGCCGCGCCTGCCTCCACCCCGGTTGCCGAAAGCCCGTCGCCGATCACGAACACCACATCACAGTGCCCGCCCGCCGCCGCAAGTAGCGCGGCAGAGCGCGCCGAAAGGCGGCGCCCCAGATCGGGTCGGCGCAGATAAGTTGCGCGGTCTGGCGCATCGCTTTCCACGTGCAGCACCGCCAGCGGGGCCAGCTCTTCTGCCAGCGCTACGCCATCGAGCGCGGCATGGACGGCATCGCGCGCGCGGGCATGGGCAAACTGGAAATCGAGCACTTCGCCCAGCGGCAGGGCATGGCCGACGCGGCCCAGCGCAATCCGCGCAGGCGTGGTGCGGCGCAGCCGCGCCCAGAGTTCGCCACCCACCACGTCGCTCAAGCCATCGTCTCCGCGATCCTGCGCACGAAGGGGGAGGCACCATCGCTGAGCGCCCGCAAGCGGCCATCGGGCGCGGCAATGCCCACATCGGCCAGCCAGGCCTCGAATTCCGGCGCGGGACGCAGGCCCATCACGCTGCGCAGATAGAGCGCATCGTGGTTGGACAGGCTCTGGTAGGAGAGCATCACATCGTCGCTGCCCGGCACGCAGATCAGGAAGCTGCAGCCCGCCACCGTCAGCAAGGTCATCAGGCTGTCCATGTCGTCCTGATCGGCTTCGGCATGGTTGGTGTAGCAGACGTCGCAGCCCATCGGCAGGCCGAGCAGCTTGCCGCAGAAGTGGTCTTCGAGGCCTGCGCGGATGATCTGCTTGCCATCATAGAGATATTCGGGGCCGATGAAGCCGACGACCGTGTTGACCAGCAGCGGATCGAACGCCCGGGCGACGCCATAGGCGCGCGCTTCCATCGTCTGCTGATCGACGCCGTGGTGGGCATTGGCAGACAGCGCGGAGCCTTGCCCCGTCTCGAAATACATCACGTTGCGGCCCACTGTTCCGCGCCCCAGCGCCTTTGCTGCGGCATGGGCTTCGCGCAGCACGGCCAGATCGATGCCGAACCCGGCATTGGCACCCTCGCTCCCCGCAACCGACTGGAACACCAGATCGACCGGCGCGCCGCGCTCCATGATCGCGAGGCTGTTCGTCACATGGGTGAGCACGCAGCTTTGCGTGGGGATCGCATAGGCCTCACGCAGTTCATCAAGCATGCGGATGAGCGTGGTTGCCGCAGGCACGCTGTCGCTGGCTGGGTTGACGCCGATCACGGCATCGCCAACGCCGTGGAGCAGGCCATCGAGCACGGCAGCGGCAATGCCGCGCGGGTCGTCTGCCGGATGATTGGGCTGGAGCCGGGTGGATAGGCGGCCGGGAAGGCCGATGGTGGAGCGAAAGGCGGTGACGACGCGGATCTTCTGCGCCACCGCGATCAGATCCTGACCCCGCATCAGCTTGGATACGGCCGCCGCCATTTCCGGCGTCACCCCGCGTGCAATGGCGGCAAGCGCGGGCCCGTCTGCCGCATCGCTCAGCAGCCAGTCGCGAAACCCGCCGACCGTGAGGTGCGCGATGGGGGCGAAGGCGGCGGCATCGTGGCTGTCGATGATCAGCCGGGTAACTTCATCGGCCTCGTAAGGGACCAGCGCTTCGCTGAGGAACACGGCAAGGGGCAGATCTGCCAGGACCCAGCGCGCGGCAACGCGGCGCGTGGCGCTGGTCGCAGCAAGGCCGGCCAGTTCGTCGCCAGAACGCAGCGGGCTCGCGGCGGCGAGTACGGCCTTGAGATCCTCGAAGCTGTGTCGTTCGCCGCCAAGATCGCAGGAAAACGGCAAGATCGGAAACCTCCATGACAACCAGACTCATGGTAGGCCCCGAGCTTGCTGCATGGCAACCGACGTTTGGGGCAGTGCTCGGGGAAAAGCCTGACCACACCGCCGCCAGACGCGCCCGCTGGGTTGGCTGCGTGATGCTCGCCCCCGGCGCTGCAGGTAAAGAAAGAGGAGACGGATTGCTCCGCCCCCTCCTCGGCCGTGGGCCTTGTGGCTCCGGTCGTAGCTGGTGTCTGAAAGGCGCTTAGAGCAGCTTCCAGGTGATCGGCACCGTCACCGAAGTCGCGCCGCCCGGCGGGGGGGGCACCGAGCCGGTACGGCTCGGCAAAGCCAGCGCTTCGCGGTCGAGCACGGTCGAGCCCGAGGGGGCAACCAGTTCGGCGCGTTCCACCGCGCCGGATGCGGCGACATAGATCTTCACTTTGGCGGTGCCCTGTTCACCGCGCGCCTGCGCAGCCTTGGGATAGGTCTGCTTGGCGGCGATGGTGCGCGAGACCTGCTTGATCCAGTCAGCCGACTGGGCGTGGGCAGAGCTGGCCATGCTGGCGGCTGCGACAAGCCCGAAGGCCAAGGTCTTGGCAGTCTTGAACATCAGGAATCCTTTCGGTTGGTAGCGATCAGGTCAGTCCGGCAGCGCAATTTCGCTGGCCGGAGGGTCGGCTTGGGGTGGCTCCATCTGGCGCAAGGCCCGTTAGCTTCACGCGAACCACCGTTACGAACCACACCGGAGGCGGGATTCACGCGATTTGGGCCCCCCGAACGCGGCAAGCCTTGCCTCTCCGCGCAGCTTGAAGGTTAATACGGCCCCATGATGCACCGCCGATTCGTCCTTGCCGCGCTTTCCCTCGCCGCCCTTGCCCGTGCCGGGCTGCTGAGCGCGGCGGTGCCAAAGCGGCGGTCCGCAGCGCCTGTCGCGCCGCCCGCCCCTCCGCCCGTGTTGCCTCCGGCTGCAATCGAGCGGGTTGCACTGGTGACCGAACTCGGCACGGTCGAACTTTCGCTCGATGGCGCCCATGCGCCGATCAGCACTGCCAATTTCCTGCGCTATGTGGATGCCAAGCGGTTTGACGGGATCACCTTCTACCGTGCGATGCATCTGGCCTGGGGCGATCAGCCCAATGGCCTGCTGCAGGGCGGCCTGCGCGATCCGCGCCAGCTGTTCCCGCCGATCGCGCATGAGCCGACGAGCCAGACCGGCCTCAGCCACAAGGCCGGGGCGCTTTCCATGGCGCGCAATGCCCCCGGCACCGCAACCGCTGATTTCTCGATCATGCTGTCCGATCTCACCGGGCTGGATGCAGACCCCAAGTCCGCCGATCCCGAAGCGCAGGCAGGCTATGCCGTGTTTGGCATGGCGACGGCTGGCATGGATGTGGTGCGCAAGATCTGGGAAGCGCCGATTTCGCAGACGCTGGGCGAAGGCGTGATGCGCGGGCAGATGCTGGAGGTACCGGTGAAGGTGCTCAGCGCGCGCCGCCTGCCTGCCCCACCTGCTGCCCCGCCTGCTGTAGGGCCTGCGCCGCCCGCACCCTGATCCTGGCGGCTTATTGCGGGCAGGAAACCGGCTCGCCCGCCCCGCGCCGAAACAGCACCAGCCGCAGATTGAACGAATCGCCGCCTGTCGTCTGGTTCGGCCCAGCCACCAGTTCCAGCGCGTCTCCTGCAGCGAGATCGGCGGAAAGCGGCGGCAGCTGCACTTGCCCGGTCAGCACGCCGCGCCACAGCACTTTGCCGCTAGCGATGATCGTCAGGTCCACACCGTCACCCGCCGCTGTCTTGGCAAAGCAGCCCCCCACATCAAGGCTTTGCGGGGCGGCCGCGACATGGCGCCACACCGCGCGCATCGGTGCCGCGCCCGTTCCCCCCGGCGCGGCGGAGGTCGTGTTGATCCGTAACGGGCGATACCAGC
Organism: Novosphingobium sp.; assembly: GCA_044379435.1. GTDB lineage: Bacteria > Pseudomonadota > Alphaproteobacteria > Sphingomonadales > Sphingomonadaceae > Novosphingobium. The sequence goes on along the minus strand of JBIPOH010000088.1, from coordinate 763 downwards.
GATCGCCGAAGTAGCTGGTGAACTGGTCGTCGAACAGCGGTAGCCGGTAGCTGGCATCGCCCTTCAGCCGCACGCCGTAGCGCCATTGCGGCGTGCCCCAGCCCATCAGCGTATCGGCGATCCAGGTGGAAGCGCCAAAGCGGATTGCCGTGGTGCCGGTGATCACGAGCGGGCTTTCGCTGATGCTCGCGGCGGTCAGCGGCGCGCCCGTGGCATCGCTCACCTGCCCGCCTTCCACCTGAAGGCTGCGCGGCGCGCCCCAGATCACGGTCGTATCCGCGCCAAAGCGATAGGCAAACAGCAGCGGATCGCCAAGATCCAGCCGCTGCGGCCTGCCTCCTGCCAGCACGCGCTGCATCAGGGTGAAGGCGCGTGCCTGCGCCTTGGGCGTGCGGCCTGCGAAGAGCCCCATGGTCGGATACCAGCGCTGGTCGATAAGCGCATACCAACTGGCCTGTGCCACGCTGCCTGCCGCCAGCATGGTCGTCTGCTTGACCAGTTCCCCCGCTCCCAGCGGTTCATTGCGCGTATCCATGCTCAGCTCGCTGGCCCAGATCGGCACGCGCCGCCCCGCCGCATCCATTGCCGCATTCAGCGCGCCCAGCTCGATATCCAGCCCTTCGGCCCGCGAGCGATAGGGATGCACGGCAATCGCATCCACCTCCTTGAGCATCCCGGCTGCGAACAGGTTCTTCAGAAAGCCGGTGCCGATGGTGTTGGTCGATCCGCCAAGGATCGCCGTGCGCCCGCCGATCCGCGCGCG
>JBIPOH010000414.1:0-3070 GCA_044379435.1 Novosphingobium sp. | reverse complement strand
GGGCAACGTTGGCCTGGCGGTGGTCGGCGCCGCTCTGATCAACATCGCAGGCGTCTTCATCAGCGCGCCGCTGTTTGCGCTGCTGGGCGGCGGCGGCGCGGGCGAAATCGGGAGCGAGGCGATCATACGTATCGGCCTCATTCTCATGCTGCCCTTCATGATCGGACAGGTGGTGCAGGACCGAGTGATCGACCGCATCGCCGCCCACCGCGCCCGGATCGCCTGGCTTGACCGGGCGGTGATCGGAATCGCGGTCTATGTCGCGTTTTCCGGTGCGGTTGAGCAGGGGCTGGCCACCATGTTCGCGGCCGCTGATTGGGCGGTCATGATCGCGCTGGTGCTGGCGATGCTCGCGCTAGCGCTGGCGGGGGCATGGGGAAGTGCGAGCCTGCTCGGCCTACCGCGTCCTGATCGGATCGCGTTCCTGTTCGCCGGATCGCAAAAGAGCGTCGCCATCGGTGCGCCGCTCGCCGCGATTCTGTTTCCGGCATCAGCAGCCGGCTTCGTGATCGCGCCGCTGTTGCTCTACCACCTCGCGCAGCTGGTGCTGGCCGCACCGCTGGCACTGCGCCTCGCCAAGGACGCGGGCTAGGCCTTGGGCTGGTAGGTCTGGTCTTCGGTCGGGAAGGCGCGGCTGCGCACTTCCTCGGCATAGCGGGCGACGGTGCGGTCAATCACGCCTGCGATGTCCTCATACCGCTTCACAAAGCGCGGCACCCGCTCGAACATGCCGAGCATGTCTTCGGTGACGAGCACTTGCCCATCGCATTGCGCCGAAGCGCCGATGCCGATGGTAGGGCACGTGACGGCCTGTGTCGCGGCAATCGCGATCGGTTCGACCACGCCTTCGATCACGATCGCGAAGGCACCCGCTTCATCCAGCGCCTTGGCGTCAGAGACGATCTTCTCCGCCTCGGCATCCGACCGCCCGCGCGCGCCATAGCCGCCGAGCACATTGACCGCCTGCGGCGTGAGGCCGACATGGCCCATCACCGGAATGCCGCGCTGGCTCAGGAACGCGACCGTCGGCGCCATCACCGCCCCGCCTTCCAGCTTTATTGCCGCAGCCCCCGTCTGCTTCAGCAGGAACGCCGCGCTTTCGAACGCCTGCTCTGGCGACGCCTCATAGGAGCCGAACGGCATGTCGACGACCACGACCGAATGATACGACCCGCGTACAACGGCGGCGCCATGATTGGCCATCATCTCCAGCGTCACCGGAACGGTAGAAGGCAGGCCATAGATCACCTGGCCGAGCGAATCCCCCACCAGCAGAATATCGCAATGCGCGTCGAGCAGCTGCGCCTGACGCGCGGTATAGGCCGTCAGCATCACAAGCGGGGTGGCGGTCACACCGTCCTTTTTGCGGGCACGAATGGCGGGCACGGTCAGCCGCTTCATCACCTGCGGGGTGGGGTTTGCGCGGCTTGTGCTGGTGTCGAGCTGGAAGGTCGTGGACATGGCAGGCGGTGTAGCGCTTGCGCGCACCGGGGGAAACCCGCTCTTTCGGCTTGTGTTGCGAGCCTGTTGCGCTAGCGTTACGGCCATTCGATCGCGCGGGGGATCTGCTTGCGATCAGTGGGAGACCTATTCCAGATGTTTCTTGACCGGATTAAGCCGTGCGCCGTGCAGGCGCGCAGGGGGGATTTGTAATGGCGAGTGCACCCAGAGGAACCGTTTTTCAACGGATGTTCGCGCGCAAGTCGATTGCGCAGGTCCAGCGTGAAACCCAGACCAGCGAGCTCAAGCGCACGCTCGGCAAGTGGAACCTGCTGCTGCTGGGCGTCGGCTGCATCATCGGGGCGGGCATTTTTGTCCGCACCGGCAGTGCGGCGGCGCTTCATGCGGGGCCGGCGGTGATGCTGTCCTTCGTGGTGGCGGGCATTGTCTGCGCCTTTGCGGGGCTGTGCTATGCAGAGCTTAGCTCGACACTGCCTGTCTCTGGCTCAGCCTATACCTACAGCTACACCACGCTGGGCGAGTTCGTGGCCTGGATCATGGGCGCGCTGCTGCTGCTGGAATATGGTTTGGCAGCGTCGGTGGTCGCAGTGGGCTGGGGTGGCTATGTGGTCAGCCTGCTTGCTGACTTCGGCCTTGTGATTCCGCCACAATTTACCGGGCCTGCGGGCATGACGCTGATGCAGGATGGCGCGCCGGTAATCGTCGATGGCCAGACGGTCACGACGATCTTCAATATGCCGGCCTTCCTGATCTGTATCGCGCTGTCGGGCTTGTTGATGCTGGGCGTGTCGGAATCGGCCAAGGTCAACAACATCATCGTCGGCATCAAGGTCAGCGTGCTGGTGGCGTTCATCGCGGTTGGCGGGCTGATTGTGCTGTCCAACCTCGGCGAGCTGATGGCGGCCAACTGGGTGCCGTTCATTCCCGAGTATGACCCTGCGGCCAATAATGGCGAAGGGGCCTTCGGTGTCGACGGGATCATGCGCGCCGCTTCGATCGTGTTCTTCGCTTACATCGGGTTCGAGGCAGTCTCGACCGCCGGGCAGGAAGCCAAGGATCCGGCCAAGGACATGCCGTTCGGCATTCTCGGCTCGCTGATTGTCTGCACCGTGATCTACATGCTCGTTGCCGCGATCATGACGTTGCTGGTGCCCTATGGCACGCTCAACGTCCCCGATCCGGTTGCCGTGGTGGTTGATAATTTCGGCCCCACCTGGGGCTGGCTCGCGAAGATCATCAAGGTTGGTGCGATCATCGGTCTGACCTCGGTGGTGCTGGTGCTGATGTATGCGCAGACGCGCATCTTCTACACCATGGCGCGTGACGGCCTGCTGCCCAAGGTGTTCAGCAAGGTGCACCCGAAGTATCAGACGCCCTATGTGAACACGGCGCTGGTCGGGATCATCACGGCTGTTGCTGCGGGCTTCTTCGACATCAACGTGCTCGGGGACATGACTTCGGTCGGCACGCTGGCGGCCTTCGCCATCGTCTGCCTGTCGGTCATCTACCTGCGCCGTAACGCGCCGGAACTGCCGCGCGGCTTCAAGGTGCCGTTCTATCCGGTGACCCCGGTACTGGGCATCCTGTCCTGCGCCTACCTGATTTACAC
>JBIPOH010000413.1:0-3076 GCA_044379435.1 Novosphingobium sp. | reverse complement strand
CTCGGTCGTCTCGAGCGTCTTGCCCACGACATAGCCCTGAATGAGCTCGGTCACTTCTGCGCCGATCATGTGCGCACCCAGCAGCTCGCCGGTTGCCGCGTCGAACACGGTCTTGATGAAGCCCTCGGCCTCACCCAGCGCGATGGCCTTGCCGTTGCCGATGAACGGGAACGTGCCGACTTTGACCTCATGGCCCGCTTCCTTGGCCTTGGCCTCGGTCAGCCCCACGCTGGCGACCTGCGGATGGCAGTAGGTGCAACCCGGAATGTTGAGCCGGTCCATCGGATGCGGGTGAACTTCGGTGTTGCCCAGCGCCTGCGCGATAGCTTCAGCAGCGATCACGCCTTCATGGCTTGCCTTGTGCGCCAGCCACGGCCCCGGCGTCACGTCGCCGATGGCCCACACGCCCGGCACATTGGTGCGGCCATAGCCATCGATGGCGATGACCCCGCGCTCCGCCGCCACACCCAGCGCTTCTATGCCGATGTTCTCGGTGTTGGGCACGATGCCAACCGCCACGATCACATGGCTGAAATCGTGCTCGGCAGCCGCGCCGTCCTTACCCTTGATCTTCGCCTTCACGCCGCTCGCGCTGGTGGCAATGCTTTCCACGCCCGCGCCCGTCAGGATCTTGATCCCCTGCTTGGTCAGCGACTTTTCGAGGAACGCGGAAACGTCGGCGTCTTCCACCGGCACGATCCGGTCCATCATCTCGACGACTGTGACGTCGGCGCCCATGTCGTTGTAGAAGCTGGCAAACTCGATCCCGATAGCGCCCGAACCGATCACCAGCAGCTTCGTCGGCATGGCAGGCGGCACCATCGCGTGGCGATAGGTCCAGATGCGGTCGCCGTCCGCCTTGGCAAACGGCAGATCGCGGGCGCGCGCCCCGGTCGCGACGATCACGTGCTTGGCGGAGAGCACTTCGGTGCCCTTGTCGCCCGTCACTTCGACCTTGCCCGCGCCGTTCAGAACGCCGGTGCCCATGTGCACGGTGATCTTGTTCTTGCGCATCAGATGCGTGACGCCCTGATTGAGCTGCTTGGCCACCCCGCGCGAGCGCTTCACCACCGCGTCGATATCCGCACGGATGTTGTCTGCGGCGAGGCCATAGGCCGCCGCGTGCTTCATCTGGTTGAACACTTCGGCCGAACGCAGCAGCGCCTTGGTCGGGATGCACCCCCAGTTGAGGCAGATGCCGCCCAGCAGCTCGCGCTCCACGATTCCGACCTTGAGGCCCAGCTGCGCCGCGCGGATCGCCGCGACATAGCCGCCAGGTCCCGAGCCGAGAACGATGATGTCGTATTGATCAGCCACGAAAATGCTCCTTCAGGTCGGCCACTGCTTTAGCCCGCTCGTGCAGGCACGCCGCTCTCAATATGATCAGGCCAGCGCTTACGCCACGAGGGAAAGCGGCGCTTCGATCAGGCTCTTGAACGCCTGCATCAGCTGCGCGCCTTCTGCGCCGTCAATCGCGCGGTGGTCGAAGCTGCCCGTCGCCGACATGACGGTCGCGATCCCCAGCGCATCGTCGATCACGTAGGGCCGCTTGTCACCCGCGCCCACCGCCATGATCATGCCCTGCGGCGGATTGATCACGGCCTCGAACTGCTTGATGCCGAACATGCCGAGGTTCGACAGGCTGGCCGTGCCGCCCTGATACTCGTTGGGGCTGAGCTTGCCTGCCTTGGCCCGCGCGGCGAGGTCCGCCATGTCTTTCTGGATGGCCGAGATCGACTTGACGTCAGCGCCTGTGACGATGGGCGTGATCAGCCCACCCGGGATCGAAACCGCGACCGCAATGTCCGCGCGCGAATAGCGGATCAAGTTGTCGCCCGCGAAGCTCACGTTGGCATCGGGCGCCAGCATCAGCGCCTTGCCCAGCGCCTTGATGAGCAGGTCATTGACCGAAAGCTTCACGCCCTCCCCGGCCAGCGCCGCATTGAGTTCGGCGCGCAGCTTGAGCAGCGCATCAAGGCGAATGTCGACGGTGAGATAGTAGTGCGGCACAGTCGCCTTGGCCTCCGTCAGGCGGCGGGCGATGGTCTTGCGCATCGAGGAAAGCTTGACCGCCTCATGCGGAATGTCGGTGCTGAACGGAGCAGCGGCGGGCGCTGGCGCAGGGGCCGCAGCGGGAGCCGCAACAGGTGCAGCAGAAGCAATTGCCGGAGCCGCTGACACCGCAGGCGCGCTATCCAGATCGGCCTTGATGATCCGCCCATGCGGCCCACTGCCGGTCACCGTGGTCAGATCGATGCCCTTCTCCCCAGCGATCCGCTTGGCCAGCGGGCTTGCGACAACACGGTCACCGGCTGTCGCAACAGGGGCCGCAGCAGGCGCGGGTACCGGAGTAGGCGCGGGTGCAGCAACAACCGGTGCGGGCGCGGGAGCAACAGCGACAGGAGCAGCTGCGGGGGTTGCAGGGGCAGCAGCAGGTGCCGCCTCATCGCCATCGTCCTCGCCTGCAATCGTCGCGATCACGGTGCCGACCTTCACTCCCTCGGTGCCCTCGGCCACGGAGATGGCCACAACAGTGCCTTCGTCCACCGCCTCGAACTCCATGGTCGCCTTGTCGGTCTCGATCTCGGCCATGATGTCGCCCGAGGAAACCTTGTCCCCGACCTTGACCAACCACTTGGCCAACGTGCCCTCTTCCATCGTGGGCGAAAGCGCGGGCATCTTGATCTGGATGGGCATGAGCAGCTCTTTTTCCGTTTTGATTGCCGGGGCCTGATCGCGCCCGCGGCACGCGGACGCCTTGGCACACCCGTTGCCATTTCGCCAGCCAGCCAAGACGGGTCAAGTCTCTTGGCGCTTGCCCCGCATACGAATTAGGCCAATACGCATGACACAGCTGTATGACCAGCCATGCGGCATGGGGCATTTCCATCCGGCTGCAGGGGGCCATTCGGTCGGAGGGGGGCACGATGACCACGGCAAGCGAAGCAGGCATGGCATCAGGCGCCGAAGCGCGCGGGCCAAGCCGCGTCTACCTTGTGATCATGGATGAAACCGAAGAAGCACGCCGCGCCTTGCGCTTTGCGGCCCGCCGCGCCGTACGCACGGGCGGCACCGT
>JBIPOH010000087.1:0-10817 GCA_044379435.1 Novosphingobium sp. | reverse complement strand
CACCGCATATACGCTTGTGCATCGACGTTACAACCATTTCGGAGCGAGAATTGCCTTTTTTAAACAATTATCCAGAATTTTCCGCCGAAAACCCGTAAAAATGCCTAATTGGCGCTGATCACCAGCTCTTGGCTGAGCGCATCGAGCCGCTCCCCATTCGAAAGGCGGTAGTATCCGGGCCTTATGCCGATAGTCCGGAAGCCCAAACCGGCGTACAATTTGCCCGCCGGGTTGTTGCGACGCATCTCCAGAAACAGGCGGCGGATGCCGCGCGTACTTGCATCGGCAATCACTGCGCGAAGCAGCGCCGCCCCAAGTCCTTTGCCCCGGTATTGCGGCAATACTGCAAAGAGCAGCAATTCTTCCTCGTCGAACATCCCCCGCAGCAGGGCGAATCCGGCCACCGGCTCTTCGGGCGGTGGTGCCAGCGATCCGTCTGCGCCGATCAGGCTATAGCGGGTTCCGGCGAGCAGCAGCGAGTCCGAAACCTGCCTGCGGTTCCACGCCTCGCCGTATTCGGGGGCGAAAGCACCGGCCATGACTTCCATGATGCGGTCGATATCATCGCCGCAATCTCCCGGCTGCGGGATCATGCCGTGGGCTGCGGCGCAGCGGGAAGCCGCGCATCGGGCGGGCGGCCATAGCGGGGCAGGGGATCGGGCAGCAGCGCCGCCGCAGGGAGGCGGGCAAAGGCGCGGGCATCGGGCCACAGCGGATTGGCCGCCGGCCCGCCGCCGCGCCGCGCCGCCAGCGCTTCAGCCTGGCTGCCGCAGAGGCAGCTCGCCCCCGAAGCCGCAGCCGCAGCTTCCGGCAGCAGCGATGCGGCATCGGCAAGGGCGGTGCCATCGGCGGCAAACGGCTGGAAGAACCATTCACCGTGGCCCCCGTTCATCACCACGTCGATCGCGCTGCCAGGATGGGCGGCGCGGCCCATGGCGGCGACCAGCGCGAGCGAGGAATAGCCCGCCAGCGGCACCTGCCAGACCAGCGCTAGGGCGCGCGCGGCGGCAAGGCCGACGCGGATGCCGGTGAAGCTGCCCGGCCCGGCATTGACCGCGATGGCATCGGCGCGGCCCTTGCCCGGCAGCGCGGCGATCATGGGCACGAGCTGTTCGGCATGGCCGCGCCCGAGCATGGCGTATTCGCCTGCCACCAACTCCGTGCCTTCGAACAAGGCCACCGAGCAGGCTTCCGTCGCGCTGTCGATTACCAGCCGTCGCAAGGGCGCAGGGCCTTCAGGCCAGCGCGTTGAACGTGGCGAAATCGGGGCGGGGGCTGCGCTCGAAGATCGTGGCCGTATCGCCGTAGCCCAGCGTTGCGATGAAATTGGAGCGCACGCGCGTGCCCGCGAAGAAGGCTTCGTCGACCGCCGCATTGTTGAAGCCCGACATCGGCCCGGTATCGAGCCCAAGAAGGCGCGCGGCGATGATCAGGTAGGCTCCCTGCAAGGTGGAATTGCGCATGGCCGAAGTCTCGCGCAGCGCCTCGCTGCCGGCGAACCAGCTTTTCGCATCGGCATGGGGAAACAGCCAGGGCAGCTGCTCATGGAAATCGAGGTCCATGCCGATGATGACCGTGACCGGCGCAGCCAGGATCTTTGCGCCATTGGTGCCGCTGGCGCAGGCAGCGAGCTTTTCCTTGGCCGCTGCGCTGGTGCACCATACTAGCCGCGCGGGCATCTGGTTGGCCGAAGTCGGCCCCATCTTCATCAGATCCCAGAGCGAGTGGAGCTGGGCCTCGCTCACCGGCTTGTCGATATAGCCGTTGAAGCTGCGGGCGTTTCGAAAAACCCGGTCGAGCGTGGCATCATCAAGCGGCAGGGACATGGCTGGAACTCGTGTCAGACGGATCAGGCGCGGTGTAGATCAGGCGCGGTGTAGATCAGGCGCGATGTAGATCAGGCAGCGCGGACTTCGCTGACTTCGGGCACGTAGTGCTTGAGCAGCGATTCAATGCCGTTCTTGAGGGTGGCGGTGGACGAAGGGCAGCCCGAGCAGGCGCCCTGCATCTTGAGGTAGACCACGCCCTCGCGGAAGCCGCGATAGATGATGTCGCCTCCATCGTTCGCCACGGCCGGGCGCACGCGGGTCTCGATGAGGTCCTTGATCTGATCGACGATTTCGGCGTCGGCAGGATCGTCGCCATAATGCGTATCGTCGTCTGCTTCGCCCGGCACCACGAAATCGGCACCAGCGGCGGTGAACAGCGGCGCCTGCGCCACGAAGTGATCGAGCAGTAGCGCCAGCACTTGCGGCTTCAGGCTGGCCCATTCCGAACCCGGCGCAATCGTGACCGCGATGAAGTCGCGCCCGAACAGCACGCCCGTCACGTCGCCCAGCGTGAACAGCACTTCGGCCAGCGGGGAGGCCGCCGCCGCTTCGGGCGAAGTGAACTCGCGCGTACCAGTAGCCATGACGATCTCGCCCGGCAGGAACTTGAGCGTGGCGGGGTTGGGCGTGGTTTCGGTTTCTATGAACATACTATAGCATTTAGGCCGCCGCGGTGGGGGGTCAAGGGGACAAAGGATCAAGGCGCCAAGCTTAATCGACCCATCCCGGCCCGTTTCCCCGCTGGCAGGGGCAGGATCAGTGGTTTATGAGGCAAGCGATGAGCACCACGCCCCGCGGCCTTGGCCGAATCGCCCTTTCCCTTTCGCTTGCCGTGGCTGCCGCCGCGCCGGTTCTGGCTGCGGCCCAGACTGCTGAACCGGCAACCGCTGCGCCGACAGCGGAGATCCTGCCAGTGCCGCTCCAGCCGGTGGTGCCAGCCGCGCAGCGCATGTGCAGCGCGAAGACCGCATCGGGCCTTGGCACGCAGGTGCTTAAGGAAGCAGCGGGCGCAAAGCCGGGCAAGACGGACTTGGTGCTGGTCAACTACATTGGCTATCTGGCGGCAAGCGGCACGGTGTTCGATCAGAACACCAGCCAGGTTTTCCCTGCAGGCGGCGTGATCAAGGGCTTTTCCGAAGGCCTGCTGATGATGAACAAGGGCAGCGTGTGGCGCTTCTGCGTCCCGGCGGCGCTGGGCTATGGCGAGCGCGGCACGGGTCCGATCCCGGCCAATTCGGATCTCGTGTTTCAGGTCGAACTGGCCGATTTCAAGAGCGAAGCCGAAGTGTCTGCGATGCGCAAGGCGGCAGAGCAGCAGGGCGGCAAGCCCCGCAACTGAGGCGGGCAGGACGATAGCGGCAAACGGATAGGGCTTCTGGCAAGCTTGGGCGGACCTATTCACTGGTCCTTCATTTCTTGCCGCCCTATACAGCGTTCATGGCTTTTCTGTTCCGGTTCGCCCCGCGCACATCCCGTGCTGCCACTCCCGTTCTTGCCGCCGTCCTGATCGGCCTTTTGGCAGCGCCAGTCGTGGCGCAGGCTCCTGCCAAGAAAGCGCCAGCCCCAGCCGCGTCCAGCGGAGCGGTGCCGTGGCTCTACCGCGGCAGCGACGTGCCGCAGGACAAGGCGTGGATTTTCGGCGTCCTGCCAAATGGCCTGCGCTATGCGGTGCGCCGCAATGGCGTGCCGCCGGGCCAGATTTCGGTGCGCATGCTGATCGATGCGGGCTCGCTTTATGAAACCGAGCCGCAGCGTGGCTATGCCCACCTGATCGAGCACCTCACCTTCCGCGATTCGAAATATCTCAAGGCGGGGGAGGCGATCCCTGCCTGGCAGCGGCTCGGCGCGACCTTCGGCAGTGATACCAATGCCGAGACCAGCCCGACGCAGACGGTCTACAAGCTGGATATTCCCGATATCTCGCCAGCCAAGCTGGATGAGACGTTCCGCCTGCTTTCGGGCATGATCACCGCGCCGATCTTCACCGAGACGGGCGTGAAGACTGAAGTGCCCATCGTGCTGGCGGAAATGCGCGAACGCTCCGGCCCGCAGACGCGCATTCTTGATGGCACGCGCGCGCTGTTCTTTGCCGGGCAACCGCTGGGCAGCCGTTCGCCCATCGGCACCGAGGAAACCCTGAACGCCGCCACTCCGGCCAAGGTGCAGGCGTTTCACGATGCCTGGTACCGGCCCGACAACGCGGTGATCGTGGTGGCGGGCGATGCCGATCCGCAGGCGATGATCGCTCATATCAAGCAGTGGTTCGGCACGTGGAAGGGCGCCAGTTTCGCGCGTGGCAAGCGCCCGCCGCAGCCCGATTTCGGCGCGCCCAAGCCGCCTGTTGGCGGTGATCCGGCCAATCCGGTGGGTGATGCCAAGGTGATGGTCGAGCCCGATCTGCCGCGCGTGTTCAATTATGCCGTGCTGCGCCCGTGGACCCAGAGGCGCGATACCATTGTCTATAATCAGGGCCTGATGATCGACCGGCTTGGCCTTGCGATCTTGAACCGGCGGCTGGAAGGCCGCGCCCGCGCCGGGGGCAGCTATCTCGCCGCCTCGGTCGAGCAGCAGCGCATCAGCCGCTCTGCCGATGCCACGCTGATCACGGTGACACCGCTGACCGATGACTGGAAGGCGGCGGTGAAAGACGTGCGCGCGGTGATTGCCGATGCGCTGGCAACTCCGCCGACCGAAGAGGAAATCGCGCGCGAGGTGGCCGAGTTCGACGTGGCCTTCAAGGTGCCGGTGGAAACGCAGGAAACGCTGGCCGGATCGAAGCTCGCCGAAGACATCACCGATGCGGTCGACATTCGCGAGACGGTGGCCAATCCCGATACGGTCTACAGCATCTTCCGCTCGTCGATCCCGCTGTTCACGCCGGCAGCCGTGCTCGATCACTCCCGCACGCTGTTCAAGGGCACGGTGATCCGCCCGGTGCTGATTACGCCGAGCGCTTCGGACGGCACCGAGGCGGACTTGCGCGCCGCGCTGCTCGCGCCTGCTGCGCCATCATCGGCCAGCCGCCTTGCCGCCAGTTCGCTGAGCTTCAAGGATCTGCCGCCGATTGGCGAGCCCGGCAAGCTGGTCAACACCGAAGGCACCGGCCTGCTCGGGATCGAGCGGATCGAGCTTTCCAACGGGGTCAGGGCGCTGCTCTGGTCGAACGAGGCCGAACCGGGCCGAGTCATCGTGCGCGTGCACTTCGGCGGCGGCTATAGCGTGATCGATCCCAAGGACGCGGTCTATGCCTCGCTGGGCGAGACGGCGCTGATGGACACCGGCTTCGGCAATGTGGGGCGCGAGGAGTTGGACCGGCTGGCAACCGGCCGCAAGCTCAGCCTCGATTTCGATATCGACGATACCAGCTTCAAGATGTCGGCCGATACGCGGCCGGCAGACCTTGCCGACCAGCTCTATCTGTTTGCCGCCAAGCTCGCCATGCCGCGCTGGGATGCCAATCCGGTGGTCCGCGCGCAGGCTGCCGCGCGGCTTGGCTATGAAGCCACCAATGCATCGGCGGCATCGGTGATGCAGCGCGATGCGGGCTGGCTGCTCAAGGATGGCGATCCGCGCTATGCCGTGCCCAACCCTGCCGAAATGGCGCGGGCCAATCCCGAAGGCTTCCGCCGGGTGTGGTCTGCGCTGCTGAAACAGGGACCGGTGGAGATCGACATCTTCGGCGATTTCAACCGCGACGAGACGATTGCCGCGCTGGAGCGCACGTTTGGCGCGCTGCCGCCGCGCGATCCGCAGCCCGCCACCGGCTTTGCGCCGAAACTGCCCGAGCCGGTGGGCGATCCGCTGACCCTGACGCACCACGGCGATGCCAATACGGCAGCGGCACTGGTCGCCTGGCCCACGGGCGGTGGCAATGGCGGCATCCACGAATCACGCCATCTCGAACTCCTTGCGCAAGTGTTCAACAACCGCCTGTTCGATGCGATGCGCGAGAAGATCGGCGCGAGCTATGCCCCGCAAGTGGCCTCCAACTGGCCGCTCGATCTGCCTTCGGGCGGATACCTCGCTGCGACGACCCAGCTGCGCCCCGGCGATCTGACGGCGTTCTTCGCCGCGACCGACCGGATTGCCGAAGAACTGGCCGCCGCCCCGCCCAGCGCCGATGAAATCGCGCGCGTGACCGAGCCGATGAAGCAGCTCATCACCCGCGCCAGCACGGGCAACGGGTTCTACATGTATCAACTGGAAGGCGGCGCGCTCGAACCGGAGAAGTTCACGCAGATCCGCTCGATCCTGTCGGACTACAGCCAGATCGCGCCGGAGCGATTGCAGGCGCTGGCCAAGCGCTATCTGGTGCAGGGCAAGGCCTGGCGGCTGCGGATCGTGCCGGGGAAGTAGGGGCAGGGAGCAGGCTGCTGGCCCAAACCTTTGCATTTGCGCCGCGCTGCCGCTAAACGCGCCCGTTCCTTTATAAGGCGAGTAGCGTGGCGACGAACTGGAATGCGAACAGCTGGCGTGGTGCAGAAGCGAAGCACCTGCCCACTTATCCCGATGCGGCAAAGCTTGCCGGGGTCGAGGAAACGCTGACGCGGTTTCCGCCGCTGGTGTTTGCGGGTGAGGCGCGCGCGCTGAAGGCTGATCTGGCCAATGTCGCGGCGGGCAAGGGTTTCCTGCTGCAGGGCGGAGACTGCGCCGAAAGCTTTGCCGAATTCCACCCGAACAACATCCGCGACACGTTCCGCGTGCTGCTGCAGATGGCGGTTGTGCTGACCTTCGCGGGTAAGCAGCCGGTGGTGAAGGTGGGCCGCATGGCCGGCCAGTTCGCCAAGCCGCGTTCCTCACCGGTCGAAAAGATCGGCGATGTGGAGTTGCCGAGCTATCTGGGCGACAACATCAACGGCATCGAGTTCACGCCCGAAAGCCGCATTCCGGACCCGGAGCGCATGCTGCGTGCCTATTCGCAGGCCGCCGCCACGCTCAATCTGCTGCGCGCCTTTTCCACCGGCGGCTATGCCAACTTGCGGCAGGTCCACCAGTGGACGCTGGATCATATCGGCAAGAGCCCCTGGGCGGCCAAGTTCAGCGAGACGGCGGACAAGATCGGCGAAGCGCTCGATTTCATGGAGGCATGCGGAGTCAATCCCAGCACCGTACCGCAGCTGCAGGGCACCACGTTCTACACCAGCCACGAAGCGCTGCTGCTCCAGTATGAGCAGGCGATGACGCGGCAGGATTCGCTCACCGGCCAGTGGTACGACACCAGCGCGCACATGCTGTGGATCGGAGACCGCACGCGCTTCGAAGGTTCGGCGCATGTCGAGTTCCTGCGGGGCGTGGGCAATCCCATCGGCATGAAGTGCGGGCCGAGCCTGTCGCCGGATGCGCTGCTGCGGATGCTCGATACGCTGAACCCGGGCCGCGAACCGGGGCGCATGACGCTGATCAGCCGCTTCGGGCACGACAAGGTCGAAGCAGGCCTTCCGCCGCTCGTTCGCGCCGTGGCGCGCGAAGGGCACCCGGTGGTGTGGAGCTGCGATCCGATGCACGGCAACGTGATCAAGGCGGACAACGGCTACAAGACCCGTCCGTTCGACCGTATCCTGAGCGAAGTGAAGGGCTTCTTTGCCGTCCACCGCGCCGAAGGCACCCATGCGGGCGGCATCCACATCGAGATGACCGGTCAGGACGTGACCGAATGCACCGGCGGCGCGATTGCGATAAGCGAAGCCAGCCTTGCCGACCGCTATCACACCCACTGCGACCCGCGCCTCAACGCGGCGCAATCCATCGAGCTGGCGTTCACGCTGGCCGAAGCGCTCAATCTGGAGCGCGCGGAGCGGAAAGCCGAAGCGGCCTGACCCCTCCGTCAGCCCTGCGGGCTGCCGCCTCCCTGTTTGCGACTTCGTCGAAAACAGGGAGGACCATTTTTGCCCTCCCCATTTTCCCCTGAGCTTGTCGAAGGGGCAAATGGGGAGGTGATCCGCCGCAGGCGGGGCGGAGGGGTTCTTTCTACCCCACCGGCGGCAGCGGCGGCCGGAAATCCGCCCGCCGCCACGGCGCGTCGGGCATTTCCTCCGCATCCGGCTGAGCATAGCGCAAATAGCCGAAGAACGTCGCGATGGTCCGCTCCGCCGCGTCTGCTATCGCGCGCCGCCCATGGAGGAAGCGCGTGTTGTCGAGCATCAGCACATCGCCTGCCTGCCAGCGCACTTCGGCGGTGAGCGCTTCGCCCGTGGCGCGGATCTGTTGCAGCCATTCCTCCGGCGCCGGGGTCAGGTCATCGAGCAACGGGAAGTTGCCGCGCCCGTTGTTGAACCGCGCAAACAGCAGGAAATTGCCGAAAGCGGGGCCATCGGCAAACATCGGCCTGTGCAGCGCGGGCCGCGAAAACTCGCGCGCGATGCGGCCATCGGGCAGCTGCCAGAACCGGTAGGGCACCGGGCGCGGCGGGCTGGCCAGCAAGGCATCGTCAGGTGTTTCGGTGCCCAGCCAGAATCGCAGCAATTCAGGCCACACGCCCATCACGTGGATCAGCCTTCGCCCCGTGAGCCCCTGCCGCACCGCATCCGGCAGCGCAGCGGCCAGCGCAATCCCGTCGCACAGCGTCGTCTCGCCGCCCCCGCTCCCATTTTGGCCCGGCGGGCTGATGCAGCCGAACAGCGCGGCATCGGGCTTCCACGGCTCGCGCGCCAGTTCGGGGTGGAGCGCAAAGGCATTGGTGCCGCCGTCCACCCCCTGCACCGAATGCTTCGCATCGAGCACCGCGCGGCCCGGCGTCTCGTTGATCACGGCGGTGGGGCAATGGCTGCGGGCAAAGCGGCGAAACGCTTCGAGGTCCGCAGCGAAACCGCGCAGCAGCAGCGCGCCGTGGGCCTTGTAGGCCGCTTCCACCAGCGCCGGATCAAGCGCGCCCAACGGTTCGCCGCCTGCAGGCGTGATCACCGCATAGGGGCGGCCGGGCGCGGGGGGATCGATCAGAGCCATACTGTTTGCGGCCTAACCCACGCCTTGGCCCTCCTGCAAGCGCGAGGGGCGTGCTATGGCTGGTGCATGTCGCTGACGCTCGCTGCCATTGCCGCCTCGCCTGATCACTATCTGCATTCCTTCGAAGGGGCAGACGCCGTGATCGCGGCGATGGACCGCGCGGCCTATGCGCGCTCGATCTTCCTCGATGCGCGGATTTCCCCGGCCAGTGATGCCGCCATGCGAGTGCCAGCAGCGGCACTGGCCGAAGCCGCGCCGCCGCCGCAGGCCACGACGTGGATCTTCCATGTTGCGCATTGCGGCTCCACCCTGCTCGCCCGCGCGCTGGAGGCGGTGTCCACCGGCCTTGTGCTGCGCGAGCCGATGGCCCTGCGCCAGCTTGCCTTCGCGCCCGATCCGGCGCGGCTGCGGCTGGTGCTCGCCATGCTGGCGCGGCGCTATGACGAGGAGGTGCCGACGCTGGTGAAGGCCAATGTGCCGGTCAACGCGCTGCTGGGCGCGATTGCTGCGGCAGACCCGGCGGCACCTGCGGTGTTCCTGCACCTCGGGCTGGAGGACTATGCCCTTGCCGTGCTGCGCAGCCCGCAGCACCGGGCTTGGGTGCGCCAGATCGCCGCGCAGTTTGCGGGTGCCGCTTCAGAAGCGAGCGACGCGGCTTGCCTTGCGGCGCTTTGGCTGTGGCAGATGCGCGCGTTTGCCGCTGCGCTGGATGCCTTGCCCCATGCCGTGACGCTCGATGCCGAGCGCTTCTATGCCGATCCCGCCGCCACGCTCGGCGCGCTGGCCCCCCGGCTGGGGCGGGCCGCAGACCCCGCGAGCATCGCTGAAGTCGCGGCAGGGCCGCTGTTCGCGACCTATTCCAAGCGCCCCGGCGTGGCGTTCAGCAATGCCGCACGGCTGGAACGCCGCGCGGCGCTCGCCGCAGACCTCGCCGCAGACCTTGCCGAAGTGCACGAGCTGGCGCTGGCGGCTGCGCCCGATCTTGCGGCGCTGGAGGGCTGCATCGCGCAGGCCACGCTCTGATCCGGCGCGCACCGGCCCTCTCGCCAACACTGTGCGGATGGGGCAGACTACGCGCCATGAAACGGATATTCCTAGCCACCTTGCTCGCGCTCGCTGCTGTGCCTGCCCATGCCGAAACGCTCTATGTCCGCGCCGGGCATCTCGTCGATCCGGAAGCGGGCGCGGTGCTGGGGCCGCGCGTGCTGCGGGTGGAGGATGGCCGGGTGGTGGCGATCCTGCTCGATGGGCCTGTCCCCGCGGGCGGCAAGGTGGTCGATTGGTCGGCGTTCACCGTGCTGCCCGGGCTGATTGATTGCCATGTCCATCTGGCCGACACCCAGCAGTCTTCCAATGTGGCCGAGCCGCTGCTCCATTCGCCGATGGAGATTGCCTATATCGGCGCGCGCAATGCCCGCACCACGCTGATGGCGGGCTTCACCACGGTGCATGATGTCGGCTCGTTCCGGGCCTTTGCCGATGTGGAGCTGCGCAATGCGATTGACCGCGGCGATGTGGTGGGCCCGCGCATGCAGGCGGTTGGCGCCTATGTGACGGTGCCGGGCGGCGGTGGCGAGGTGACTGGTTTCTCGCCCGAAGTGCGCATCCCCGACGATATGCGCGCGGGCGTGGTGACGGGGCCAGACGATACCCGCGCCAAGGTGAACTACCTGTTCCAGCACGGCGCTGACTCGATAAAGCTCATCGCTACCGGCGCGGTGCTGGCCACCGGGACCGAGGCCGGGCAGCAGGAAATGACCGAGGCGGAAATGCGCGCGGCGGTCGAAGTGGCCGCCGCGCGCAAATCATGGGTGACGGCCCATGCCCACGGCGCAGAAGGAATCAAGGCCGCGATCCGCGCCGGGGTGCGCGCCATCGAACATGCCAGCCTGATCGACGACGAAGGCATCGCGCTGGCCAAGGCCAAGGGCGTGTGGCTCGACATGGATATCTACAACGGCGACTATATCGCCGAGGTCGGCCGGCGCGAGAAGTGGCCGGAAAACTACTTGCGCAAGAACGATGAGACCACCGCTGCCCAGCGCG
>JBIPOH010000086.1:0-10827 GCA_044379435.1 Novosphingobium sp. | reverse complement strand
GGGCGGCCTTCCCGACGTGATGTTCGTGATCGACGCCAACAAGGAAGAGCTGGCGATCAAGGAAGCCAACGTGCTGGGTATCCCGGTCGTGGCGATCCTCGATTCCAACGTCTCCCCCGATGGTATCTCGTTCCCGGTTCCGGCGAATGACGACGCCAGCCGCGCGATCCGCCTTTATTGCGAAGCAATTGCCGCTGCTGCCACGCGCGGCGGCCGCGATGCCGCGATTGCCTCAGGTGCCGATCTCGGCGCCATGGCCGAACCGATTGCCGAAGAGGCGATCGAGGCCTGATCCTCGCGATCACAGTGCGGTGACGGCTGCCTCTCTGGCGGCGCCGTCACCGAACTGACCCGGATACCAATTACGGGCCGCGCCAGATGGCTTTGACCGGGCTGCGGCCTTAACCCTATTCACCAGACAAGAAGGATCACCGCGATGGCCTATACCGCCGCTGACGTGAAGAACCTGCGCGAGCGCACTGGCGCGGGCATGATGGATTGCAAGAGGGCTCTGGACGAAGCCGGCGGCGATATCGAGGTCGCGGTTGACGCGCTGCGTGCCAAGGGCCTTGCCGCCGTTGCCAAGAAGTCCAGCCGCACCGCGGCCGAGGGCTTGGTCGGCGTTGCCGTTTCGGGCGCCCGCGGCGTTGCCGTCGAGGTCAACTCGGAAACCGACTTCGTGGCCAAGAACGAGCAATTCCAGGACTTCGTGCGCAAGACCACCGCAGTCGCACTCGGCCTTGCGGCAGACGACGTCGAGGCGCTCAAGGCTGCCGCCTATCCCGATGGCGGCACGGTGGCCGACACGCTGACCAACAATGTTGCCACGATCGGCGAGAACCAGCAGGTGCGCCGCATGAAGACCGTTTCGGTCTCGTCCGGCCTTGTCGTGCCCTACATGCACAACGCCGCTGCCCCGGCCCTCGGCAAGATCGGCGTGCTCGTCGCGCTCGAGTCGGAAGCGGGTGCCGATGTGCTCGAACCGCTGGGCAAGCAGATCGCGATGCACATTGCCGCCGCTTTCCCGCAGGCGCTGAACGCCGATGGTCTCGATCCCGACATGATCGCGCGTGAGCGCAAGATTGCCGCGGAAAAGGCTGCCGAAAGCGGCAAGCCCGCCGAAGTGCAGGCCAAGATGGTCGATGGCGCCATCGCCAAGTTCGCCAAGGACAACGCCCTGCTTTCGCAGCTCTTCGTGATGGATAACAAGACTCCCATCGCGCAGGTCGTCGAGGCCGCTGGCAAGGCTGCCGGCGCCAAGATCACGCTGACCGACTATGTGCGTTTCCAGCTCGGTGAAGGCATCGAGAAGGAAGCCACCGACTTCGCCGCCGAAGTCGCGGCGGCTGCCGGCATCAAGTAAGGCATATGGCCCGAGGCGCTTCCCGCATGGCGGGGCGCGCCTCGGCTGCCTGGCGCTTGTCCGGGCACAAACCGCACAATCCTGCCCCGTGCCCTTGGCACGCGCCGCCCCATGCGTATAAGGACGGCGCCTTTCCCATCACGAGTTCTCCAGGTCGATGAGCCTTCCTCCCCTAAAGCGCGTGCTCCTCAAGCTTTCGGGCGAAGTGCTCATGGGTAGCCAGCCCTTCGGCATCGATACCGATTTCGTGGCGCAGATGGCCGAGGAATTGAAGGCGGCGAGGGATACCGGCCTCGAGCTGTGCCTCGTGATCGGCGGGGGCAATATCTTTCGCGGCATGGCCGGTGCGGCCAAGGGGATGGACCGGGCGCAGGCCGACTACATGGGCATGCTCGCCACGATCATGAATGCGCTCGCCATGCAGAGTGCGCTCGAAAAGATCGGCGTCGAAACCCGCGTGCAGTCCGCGATCCAGATGGACGAAGTGTGCGAGCCGGTGATCCGCCGCCGCGCCGAACGGCACCTGCAGAAGGGCCGCATCGTGATCTTCGCGGCGGGCGTGGGCGCACCCTACTTCACCACCGATTCCGGCGCTGCGCTGCGCGCTGCTGAAATGAAGTGCGACGCGCTGTTCAAGGGCACCAGTGTTGACGGGGTCTATGACGACGACCCCAAGAAGAACGCCCAGGCCAAGCGCTATGACAGCGTCGATTTCGACACCGTGCTGGCCGACAATCTCAAAGTGATGGATGCATCCGCCGTGGCGCTGTGCCGCGATAATGCCATTCCCATCGTGGTGTTCTCGATCCGCGAGCGCGGCAATCTTGCCCGTGTGCTGGTGGGCGAGGGCACCCAGACCATCGTTCAGAAGATAAGTGCTTAACAAGGAAGGCTGATTCATGGCCAAGTTCGATAAGGCAGACCTCGAGCGCCGGATGAAGGGCGCGGTGGAATCGCTGCGGAGCGATCTTTCCGGTCTGCGCACTGGCCGCGCCAACACGGCCCTGCTCGATCCGATCATGGTCACGGTCTATGGCGCGAACACGCCGCTCAATCAGGTCGCGTCGGTATCGGCGCCCGAGCCGCGCATGCTCACCGTGCAGGTGTGGGACAAGTCGAACATCGGCCCCGTCGAAAAGGCGATCCGGTCTGCCGGTCTCGGGCTCAACCCGATCAACGACGGCAACACCTTGCGTCTGCCGATCCCGGATCTGACCGAGGATCGCCGCAAGGAACTGGCCAAGCTCGCCTCGGGCTATTCGGAGAAGGCCAAGATCGCCATCCGCAACGTGCGGCGTGACGGAATGGACGCGCTGAAGGCGGACGAGAACAAGAAGGAAATCTCGGAGGACGAGCGCAAGCGGCTCGAGACCGAGCTGCAGAAGCTGACCGACGAGCAGATCAAGGCTGCCGACGAGGTTACCGCGCAGAAAGAAAAGGAAATCCTCGGCAAGTGACCGTGCGCCAAGCTCATGATGAGAGGGCCGATGGCCTGCCCGGCGGCGGTTACACCGGCCCCGCGCGCCATGTCGCGATCATCATGGATGGCAACGGGCGCTGGGCGAAGAAGCGCCTGCTGCCGCGCGCGGTCGGGCACAAGCGCGGCGTGGATGCCGTGCGCGAAGTTGTGCGCGCCGCCCGTCACATGGGGCTGGAAGCGCTCACGCTCTATGCCTTTTCGTCGGAGAACTGGAAGCGGCCCGAGGACGAGATTTCCGATCTCATGGGCCTGCTGCGTGCGTTCATCCGCAGCGATATCGATGAATTTGCCGCAAACGATGTGCGCCTGAAAGTGATCGGCGATTACAAGGCCCTGCCGACCGACATTGTGAGCCTGATCGAAGACGCGCTGGCGCGCACGGCGCACAATTCGCGCACCACGCTGGCAATCGCGCTCAACTATGGCTCGCAGCAGGAAATTGCCCGCGCGGCAGCTGTTGCGGCATCCAAGGGCCCGGTGACGGCAGCCGCGATCGAAGCCGAACTCGATACGGCCGATATGCCGCCGCTCGATCTTGTCATCCGCACATCGGGTGAGATCCGGCTGTCCAATTTCCTGCTCTGGCAGGCGGCCTATGCGGAAATGTGGTTCACCGATGTGCTGTGGCCCGATTTCACGCCGGCGCATTTGCGCGAGGCGCTCGACCATTATGCCATCCGCGAGCGCCGCTATGGAGGGCGCTGAGCCGCCGTTGGCGCCGGCTGCTTCGCCGCGCAGCGATCTGCCGGTACGCGTCGCTTCGGCGGTGGTCATGCTGGCGCTGGCAGGCTTTGCGCTGTGGCAGGGCGGATTGATCCTAAAGGGCTTCATCGCGCTGGTCGGCTTTGCCGTGTTTGCCGAATATGTGGCGCTTGCCGCCAGAATCGCGCCCGATCCGGCGCGGATGGCAACCGCAGTGGTCACGGGCGCACTCTATATCGGCTGGGCGGCTTTTGCGCTGATCGTGATGCCGGTTGCGATGCTCGTGGCGGTGCTCGGCCTTGTGATCTGCACCGATACCGGCGCCTATTTCGCCGGGCGCGCGATTGGCGGGCCGAAGATTGCGCCGGCCATTAGCCCTTCCAAGACCTGGGCGGGCCTCGGCGGCGGCATGGCCGCAGCGGCGCTGTGGACCACGTTGGTCGCGCTGACCGGCGGCTACCTGCTCTCGGGCCTTTCCCCCACCGGGCCAAGCGTGGCCGAAGCGCTACGCACCACGCATCTGGGCACGGCCGCGCTGATCGGGGCTGGCCTTGCCGTAACGGCGCAAGCGGGCGATTTCTACGAAAGCTGGCTCAAGCGCCGCGCAGGCGTGAAGGACAGCGGGCGGCTCATTCCGGGGCATGGCGGGGTGTTCGACCGGGTTGACGGACTGCTCCCAGTCGCCATCATAGCCGGAACAACATGGGCATACAGTGTGGGAGCAGGAGGCGCATGACGCGCACGATCACGATTCTGGGCGCGACGGGATCGGTCGGCGCCTCCACGCTCGATCTGGTGCGCCGCAACCGCGGCATGTTCCGGGTCGTTGCGCTCACGGCGAATTGTCAGGCAGTCGAACTGGCCGCTTTGGCGCGCGAATTTGGTGCCGAAATTGCAGTGGTGGCGGACGAAAGCTGTCTTCCGGCACTGCGTGAGGCCCTTGGGGGCAGCGGAATCGAAGCAGCGGGCGGCCCGGCTGCCGTGGTCGAAGCCGCGGCGCGCGGGGCGGATATCACGATGGCCGCCATCGTCGGCTGCGCAGGCCTTGCGCCCACCATGGCCGCGATCGAATGCGGCAAGGCGGTGGCGCTGGCCAACAAGGAAGCGCTGGTCTCTGCGGGCGAGGTGATGACCGCTGCCGTGGCGCGCACCGGGGCCACGCTGCTGCCGGTGGACAGCGAGCACAACGCGATTTTCCAGTGCCTTGCGGGCAACGATCCCGCGCATGTCCACGCGATCACGCTGACGGCAAGCGGCGGCCCGTTTCGCGAATGGGAAATGGCGCGCATTCACCGCGCGACTCCGGCCGAGGCGGTGAAGCACCCCACCTGGTCGATGGGCGCCAAGATCAGCGTCGATTCCGCCACGATGATGAACAAGGGGCTCGAATTCATCGAGGCCTATCATCTGTTTCCCGTGGGCGTGGAGCGGCTGCGCATCGTCATTCACCCGCAGTCCATTGTCCATTCGATGGTCGAGTACCGCGATGGCTCCACGCTCGCGCAGCTTGGCCCCTCTGACATGCGCGTGCCGATTGCCTCCGCGCTGGCGTGGCCCCAGCGGATGGACACGCCCTGCGCGCCGCTCGATCTGGCGGCCATTGGCAATCTCAGCTTCTTCAAGCCCGATGAGGAGCGCTTCCCGGCCACCCGCGTCGCGCGCGATGCGGTGATCGCGGGCGGGGCGGCGCCTGCCGTGCTCAATGCCGCCAATGAAATTGCCGTGGCCGCGTTCCTCGCTGGTCAGATCGCGTTCACCCGCATCGTGCAATCAGCCGAAGATGTGCTGGCGCGGGGGCTTCCCCATGCTCCGTCCAGCCTTGAAGAGGTGATCGCGGTGGACCGGGAAACCCGTATCCGCGCCGCCGAAATGATGGAGGCCATTGTTTGATGGAGAGCGGGCTTTGAACGCTGCGGTGCAGAGCCCCGGTCTGCTGCTCACGGTGCTGGCGTTCTTGCTGGTGCTGGGGCCGCTGGTGTTCATCCACGAGCTTGGCCATTATCTCGTCGGCCGTTGGTTCGGGGTGAAAGCCGAAAGCTTCTCCATCGGGTTTGGCAAGGAACTGGCGGGCTGGACCGACAAGCGCGGCACCCGGTGGAAACTCTCTGCCTTGCCGCTGGGCGGCTACGTGCAGTTTGCGGGCGACATGAACCCTGCGAGCACGCCCAGCGCCGATTGGCTGGCGCTACCCGCTGAAGAGCGCGAGCAGACGTTTCAGGCCAAGCCCGTGTGGCAGCGTGCGCTGATCGTGTTGGCCGGGCCAGTCACCAATTTGCTGCTTGCGGTTGCAATTCTGGCAAGCTTCACCCTTGCCTATGGCAAAGTGGTGGTGCCGCCGGTCGTCGGCATGGTCCAGCCGGGCTCTGCCGCAGCCAAGGCCGGGATGCAGCCGGGTGACCGGGTGGTTTCGCTGCAGGGTTCGGCTATCGACAGCTTCCTGCAGATCCGCCTTGCCGTAGCGCAGCATCCAGGTGAGTCGCTGGATCTCGTGATCGAACGACAGGGGCGCCGCATCGCGCTGCCGGCCATGGCCGCGTTCAAGGAAGTGTCCGACAAGTTCGGCAATACGCAGAAGATCGGCTATCTTGGGATCGGCCCTGCATCAGCAGAGCGGGTATCGGTCGGGCCGGTCGGCGCCGTGGCTGATGCGGTGATCCAGACACGCGACATCATGGGCATGATGATCACCGGCATTGTCCAGATCGTCACCGGCAAGCGCGAGGTCAAGGAGCTAGGCGGGCCGATCAAGATCGCCAAGTATTCGGGCGAACAGCTCGTTTCGGGCTGGGCCAACTACGTCTGGTTCATCGCGCTGATCTCGATTAACCTCGGGTTCATCAACCTCTTGCCAATTCCGGTGCTCGATGGCGGGCACCTTGCGTTCTACGCGATCGAGGCGGTCAGTCGCCGCCCGGTGAGCCAGCGCGGGCAGGAATGGGCCTTCCGCACCGGCCTTGCGCTGGTCATGGCGCTAATGCTGTTCGTGACCTTCAACGACGTTGCTTCGCTGCACGTTTTCGGAGGGTAGGGAGATTTTGATCGGTCCGGCTGCGTTGGCGCTTCGGCGCAGGACGCCCGGGGGAGGCCGATTTTCCACAAAATGCGGGGCAATTACGGTCTGCTGCGGTGTGCTTGCTTGATTGGCGGGCCTGCATCGGGCAGGAGGCGGCATCGCGGAGCGTGACGGAGTATTGCCGTCACGCACCATGGTGCGAAGTGAAACGGCCGCTGCCGGATCGCTGCACGAAGAGACGGGATGGCACTTGGTGATGAATGCTTGGAATTCGCCCCGGAATACGGGCGGCATGCCGATCACGGTGAGTGCCCCGAACCATGTGGCAGCCACTCTCGCGGCGCTTGCAGCCTCAACCTGCCTGGCGGGCATGCCCATCATGGCCAGTGCCCAGACCGTTGCTGCGCCTGCGTCTCCCGCAGCAGCTGCGGCCCCCGCTCCTGCGGAGGCTGCGGCTCCGGCTCCCGCGCCGGTCGAACTTGTGCGCTCGATTACCATTGCCGGCGCGCAGCGGCTCGAATCCGATACGATCCGTTCGTACATCCGCCTCAAGGAAGGCGACCGGTATACGCAGGCCGCTGCCGACCAGGTACTGAAGGACCTCTACGCGACCGAACTGTTTGCCGACGTGCAGGTGCGCGATAGCAATGGTGACGTGGTGATCGAGGTCAAGGAAAACCCGGTCGTCAACCGCATCATCCTGGAAGGTAACAAGCGCCTCAAGGAGGACAAGATCCTCCCCGAGATCAAGCTTGCGGCGCGCCAGATATTCACCCGGTCCAAGGTCCGCGCCGACGTTGCGCGCATCATCGAGCTCTACAAGCGGCAGGGCCGCTTCGCCGCCTCGATCGAGCCCAAGATGGTCATGCTCGATCAGAACCGCGTCGATATCGTGTTCGAGATCAACGAAGGCCCCAAGTCGCGCGTTCGCCAGATCAACATCATCGGCAACCAGACCTTCAATTCGACCAAGCTGCGCAGCGAAATGGTCACCAAGCAGGCGCGCGTGTTCCGCGTCTTCTCCAGCGGCACCAGCTACGATCCGGACCGGCTCGCCTTCGACCAGCAGAAGCTGCGTCAGTTCTACCTGACCAATGGCTACGCCGATTTCCGCGTGGTCTCGGCCGTTGCCGAACTCACGCCCGACAAGCGCGATTTCATCATCACTTACGTGGTCGAGGAAGGTCAGCGCTACAAGTTCGGCGATGTGAAGGTCGATAGCCAGCTGCGCGATTTCGATGGCGATGCGCTGGCCAAGCGCCTGCCGCTGAAGGTCGGGCAATGGTACAACGCCAAGCAGGTCGAAGACACGGTCGACAGCCTGACCGAGACGGCGGGCAGCTTCGGCTATGCCTTTGCCGACGTGCGGCCCGACTTCAACCGCAATAAGGATGACCTGACGATGTCGGTCACCTTCCGCATTGCCGAAGCGCCGCGTGTCTATGTCGAACGCGTCGACGTCAACGGTAACACGCTGACGCAGGACAAGGTCATCCGCCGCGAATTTCGCGTGGCCGAAGGCGATGCGTTCAACTCGTTCCAGATCAAGCGTTCGTCGAACCGCGTCAAATCGCTCGGCTACTTCCAGGAGAAGTTCGAGGTCGAGCAGAAGCCCGGCTCCGCGCAGGACCGCATCGTGCTCGAAGCCAACGTTGAGGAGCGGCCCACTGGGCAGCTCCAGCTTTCGGCGGGTTTCTCCAGCCTTGAAAGCTTCATCTTCCAGGCTTCGATCCAGCAGAACAACTTCCGCGGGCGCGGCCAGACCATTGGCCTCAGCGTCGATTATTCGCGCTTCTCGCGCAGCGTGCAGGTCAGCTTTACCGAGCCGTATCTGTTCGATCGCAACGTCTCGCTTGGCGTTGATATCTATCGCCGCGATTTCAACAGCTTCAACTTCTTCAACAGCAATCGTAACACCACCTACAAGCAGTCCACCACCGGTTTCCAGGTGCGCGCAGGTCTGCCGCTGACGGAATATGCCTCGCTGATCGGGCGTTACACGCTCAATCTCGAAAACGTGACGTTGGACCGCGATACCTATTACCTGCCCGATGCCAATGGCGTGCCGCAGTGCTCGATCTTCCTCGCGGGGCGCTATCTGTGCGATGCCATCGGCAAGCGCACCAGCTCAATCCTCGGCGCCAGCGTGGTCTATGATACGCTCGATAACCGCATGCGCCCGACGAGCGGCTCGCAGGCCGTTGTCGGCGTCGATTTCGCCGGGCTCGGCGGTTCGGTGCGCTATGCTCGCATCAGCGTGAATGCTTCGCGCTTCTTCTCGCTTGGCAAGGGCTTTATTTTCTCGCTGCGCGGCGAGGGCGGGGCGATCAAGGCGCTCAGCAACCGCACCAACGATCCCACGATCGACGATGTCCGTCTGACTGACCGCTTCTTCCTCGGCCAGCCGCAGCTGCGCGGCTTCGACATCCGCGGCGTCGGCCCGCGCGTGCTGCGCAAGTTCTACAGCGGTTTCGATCCAAAGGACGGCACCGGCGGCGTGACCAGCACCGATCGCAACCAGTGGGTCGACGATTCGCTCGGCGGCAAGGTCTACTATCTCGGCCATGCCGAGCTCGAGATCCCGCTGGGTGCCGGTGCGCGCGAACTGGGCCTCAGGCCGTCGATCTTCGTCGATGCGGGCGCGGTGTTCAGCGTCGCCCGGCCCGCCACTTCCGGCACCACGCTGCTCTATCAGGACAACGTGACCGGCCGCCTCACCACGGCTGCTGCAGATGGCACCGGCAAGGCCAACAACGTGGCCCAGAAATTCGACGAGAGCTTCCTTGGTGACAGCCCGAAGCCGCGTATCTCGGTCGGCTTCGGCGTCAACTGGAACTCGCCGTTCGGACCTTTCCGCATCGACGTCGCCAAAGTCCTCAGCCAAGTCGATGGCGACGATCCCCAGACAGTCAACTTCAACGTAGGAACCCAGTTCTGATGCAAAACCGTATTGCCCCGGCGCTTGCCGTCGCTGCTGCTGCCCTGATGGCGGCGCCCCATGCCATGGCCCAGGCCGCTGCCGCTCCGGCGCAGAGCACGCCGGGCGGCATCGTCGTTCCCGGCATGGCCTATGCCAATGCGCAGGCTGTGGTTGGCGCCTCGGCGGCTTACAAGACCGCGATGGTCCAGCTTCCGGTCACCTACAAGGCGCAGATCGATGCGGTGAACACCCGCCGCAACCAGATCACCGCGCAGCTCAAGCCGCTGTTCGACAAGTTTGAGGCTGACCAGAAGGCTGCGAAGCCCGACCAGAACGCGCTGCGCGCACAGGCCGCGCAGATCCAGCAGCTGGAGCAGTCCGGCGAGCGCGAGATCCAGCAGCTGGCTGAGCCGCTCAATGTCGCGCAGCAGTACATCATCGAGCAGATCAGTGACAAGCTCACCACCGCTACGCAGGCTGCGATGACCAAGCGCAAGATCACGCTCGTGCTCGATTCGCAGAGCGTGCTCAAGGCGGACGGCGTCTACAACCTCAATCAGGACATCCTGAACGAGCTCAACACGCTGATCCCCAGCGCGCAGCTCGTGCCGCCGGCTGGCTGGAAGCCGCGCGCCCAGCGTGAGGCAGAAGCGCAGCAGGCCGCACAGGCTGGCGGTGCCGCTCCTGCCGCAGCTGCGCCTGCGGGCAGGGCGCCCGAAGGCCGCTGAGGCAGACGGGCATGACCGAGGTTTCCGGAGAAGCGGCCGCGCCCGCGCAGCCCAGCACTGGGATCAGCCTGGATATCCGGGGGGTGATGGCGGCGCTTCCGCACCGTTATCCCCTCCTGCTCGTAGACCGCGTGGCCGAACTGGTGGTGGGGGAACGCATCCACGCCATCAAGGCGGTTTCGATGAACGAGCAGTTCTTTCAGGGGCACTTCCCGGGCCGCCCGATCATGCCTGGCGTCCTGCAGATCGAGGCACTGGCGCAGGCCGCTGGTGTTCTCGCGGTGGAGTCGCTCGGCCTCGCCGGAACCGGCAAGCTCGTCTATTTCATGGCGATCGAAGAGGCCAAGTTCCGCACACCGGTGGAGCCGGGCTGC
This sequence comes from Novosphingobium sp., assembly GCA_044379435.1. Taxonomy (GTDB): domain Bacteria; phylum Pseudomonadota; class Alphaproteobacteria; order Sphingomonadales; family Sphingomonadaceae; genus Novosphingobium. Next base: position 247 of record JBIPOH010000086.1, on the reverse strand, counting down.
CTGCTCGACCTCCATGTGCACTTCACCCAGAAGCGTGCCCGCGTCTGCAAGTTTGCGGGGCGCGCCATGCTGGGGGACAAGATTGCGACCGAGGTCAGCTTCACTGCGATGATCGCGGATAGCTGATTTTCGGTGCGCCCCCGACATCCGTCGGGGGCTTGCGGCACCAGCCCGCTCCCCCACCCTGATTTAGCTTGGGCCACCCACGAGAGTACCCTGAATGGGTGGCCGGGTGGGGGAGTGGGCT